>DILD01000036.1:11710-67397 GCA_002424845.1 Thiobacillus denitrificans
CATCAACCGCACCAAGGGTGAAGTCGAACACCGCTTCCGGCGCATGCTCGGCCGCCTCAAGCGATTCAACCGGCGACTCGGCCCCCGCATCCAGCGAGGGAAGCTCGATCGACAGCCCGGTTGCGGCCACCTCCGTTTCCAGCCCGGTCTCATCAACCGCACCAAGGGTGAAGTCAAACGCAGCTTCAGGCACATGCTCGGCTATCTCAACCGGTTCGGCCGGTGGTGTCATGGCAACAGGGCGCATTTCAAAAGGCTGCCCATGGGCCACACGGTCAACTGCAGCCAGCAACACGGGCACAGGCAGCGCGGCTGGCTGGTTGGCCTGCAGGGCGTGCACCCAATCCTGGAACACACCACGTGCGGTGTCCACAAGATGCAGTAAATCGTCGGAAGCGGGCTTGTTTTCCGCCAGCCAGGCATTCATGAGTTGCTCGTGGTGCCACGCCGTTTCGCCCAGATCGGTCAAACCGACCATCCGGCCACTGCCCTTTAGCGTGTGGAAACCACGGCGGATGATCGTCAGTGCTTCATGATCATCCGGATTTGCGTGACAGGTTTCCGCTGCCTCGTCGATTGCTGTGAGCACATCGCCGGCTTCTTCCAGGAAAATTTCCAGGAGCTCAGGCTCGACCCCCTCCGGAATGCTCGTTTGCAGGGAGTTTTCATCGACTGTCGCATGATCGTCCGATATGGGTTCGAGGACTTCCGGTTGCCCATCGGTCTCGGCCGGCAACAACTCGATTTCAGCCACGACCTCTGCCGGGGCAGCCGTTTCCGCCAGTCCGGGCTCAGAGGGGAAGGTTATCGGAGTGAGGGAGGGTGCCTCTTCCTGCGACAACTCAATTGCCGGCTGCGGCATGGCCGCCGTTGCATCCGAATCCTCGCTTGTTGCCAACCGCTCCGGCAAGGCAAGACCGGTCAGCGCAGCAAGTGCCGCATCCAGCGAAGAGGGGGGCATGTCAGCCTCACGACTGACGTCAAGGGCGGCACGCGTCTGCTGCTTGAGAAGATCGTCATCGACCAGCTCAGCATCGCGACTGAGTTCGGTCAGTGCATCAAGGTATTTTTTTTTTGTTTCGCTGCCAGGCTGTTCACGCCATTCAAGATAGGCGTCTTTGACCTCGGCCTTGCGCCCCGGCATACCCGACTCGACAGTGTCGTCGAAACCATCCTCGTCATCACCGCTGGTTGACGCCACGCCAAACAGGGCCAGCACGGGACGCAGGATTTTGTCCGCATCGGCACGGCCTGCGCAATAGGATTCGATATACAGCCCGAGACTGGAAAAGGCATCGGCGAGGCGCTGTTGCGTTGCCTCGTCGGGATGACCTTCGTTCGCAAACGGCTGCATCAAAGCAGTGGCTGCAGCCAGCAGGTTGGCGCCGTCGTCCAGCTCCAGCATGGTGAGCGCACCTTGCGCCTGCTGGGACAACCCGGGCAGGCTGGCCAAGCCTTCGCGCTCGTCGGCATCGTTGAAAAACGCTTCGAGTGCGCTTTCCATCTGTTTCAAATTCTGCCCGACCTCCTGGGCCATATGCACCAGCATGTCGCGCTCGGCTTCGCGCTGGGCAGAGGACTCAACCACGGCATCGGGAAGCTCGCGGCCATCAATCAGTGCTTGCAAACGCGCCCGCTGATTTTCCGCACGAATGGCGTAATCGGCATGCAGCACATCTTCCTGGCTCACTCCGTTCTGCATGAACAGCAATGTGGAAGCCACTTCCAGATTCATTTGTTCACGTGTTTCTTCGTCGCGAGCGGCCGCACCGCCTGCCGCGGCAGACAAGGTATTCAGCAAGGCCAGCAGGCCACTCTCGGCAAGAGCCTGTGCCTGAGGATGCATCCGCTCCAACAAGGCTTGAAACTGCTCCAGCTGTTCGGCATTTCCTTCCACATAGGCGAGCCAGCTATCGCGCGCAGCCTTCAGGCTGGTCTGAAGCGCCTCCAGCACAGGGCGCATGCGCGCCAGCGTTTCAGGATCGAGCATGCCGCGGCCCGGCAGGTAGCGGTCCAGACCAAAAGTCTTGCGTACATCAGCGGCATAACCATCGATAGACTGACTTTTTGCAACAAAGAACAGCGCATCGCGCAAGAGACGCTCGGCAACCTGCGGCGAGCCTTCCATCAGGCGACGCATCTGCAGGTCGATCCGCGCAAGCAACTGCTTGACGTGAAAATCAGCCTCGACGCCATGCGCAATCAGACTCTCGACAAACCCGACGCATGCCCACCAGAATGTACGCGATGCTTGCGAAGGTGCGACCTGTTCGATGCTGACCAGCGCATCGCGCATGCTGCAAAGGCCCTGCTCGGCCTTGGCATTGCGCAGAAATCCCAGCAAGCCGCGCTGGAACTGGCTGCGTGCAGCCTTGACCGCGGCAGCCAGGGCCTCCTGAGGCAGTGCCTCGTTGACAGCCTTGCCCTTGATCCGCGTGCGCAGATCCGGAAAAAACAACTCCCCTTCAAATACCCGTTCGGCACCCTGCAATTCGCGCAAACGCTTGTAAAGGGGGAACAGGGCCAGTTCACCGCTGCCCCGTCCATCCGCCACATCCCTGACCCATCGCTGCAGTCCTTCCAGCGCATTGCGCAAGGCACGCAGCATTTCGTCACTCGCCGGCAACCGGTTCTCATTGATGTCGGTCAAACAGGATTCCAGCGTGCCGGATAGTGTGGCAGCTCCCTCCAGACCAACCATGCTCAACGCACCCGTCGCCTGGTGCGTTTCGTCATGCGCCAGACGCAAGGCGTTGGCGAGATCAGCATCAGCGCTGTAGGCCTGCACATGCCCCAAGGCCGCTTGCAGGGCGGCATCGATGTCCCCACGCACCCAGTTCAACGGGCCGGTATCGTAATCAGGTGAGGTGCTCATAGGTGTTGTTCCTGAAGTAGATGCAGTGCCGTAATCAGTTGTTTGCGTCAGTAAAGAATTGCCGGGATATCAGGTGAGCTTGAAGCCGGAAATCGAGCTCTTGAGGTCTTGCGCCAGTTGCTTCATGCCGCCAATCGATTCGGCGGTTTCCTGGGTGCCGGCACTGGTCTGCGCGGAAATCGCCTTGATATCCTGCATGGTCTCGGCAACAAGCGCAGTCGACTCAGCCTGATTCTGCGTAGCCGAGGAAATGTCGGCAATCAGGCCGGCCAGCTTCTTCGACACGTCGCCAATTTCGGCAAGCGTCTGACCGGCTGCATCGGACAGTTTGGCGCCCTCGACCACGCCCTGGGTCGATATTTCCATTGCCGCCACCGTGTCGTGCGTATCCGTCTGAATGGTTTTCACAATCGCCGCAATCTGCTTCGTCGCGTCGGCCGAACGTTCCGCCAGCCGCTGCACTTCTTCTGCCACCACCGAGAAGCCCCGCCCGGCTTCGCCCGCAGACGCCGCCTGGATCGCGGCATTGAGCGCCAGCACGTTGGTCTGCTCGGTAATATCTGAAATCAGTTCGACGATTTCACCAATTTCCTGCGACGATTCGCCGAGCCGCTTGATTCGCTTCGATGTTTCCTGAATCTGTTCACGCAGATTGTTCATGCTGGAAATGGCGTTTGCCACTGCCTGCTGGCCTTTCTCGGCTGCGGCCAGGGATTGTTCGGCCACCCGGGCCGACTCGGCCGCGTTGCCAGAGACCTGCTGCACCGACTCGGCCAGTCGGACAACGGCAACTGAGGTCGTCTCGATTTCATCGGTTTGACGACGCGCCGCTTCCTGTAGTGAATCGGACACTTGCCCTGCCTGACTGGCCGCCTGGTCCATTTGCACTGTGGCGTTATTAATTCCACGCACCAGGCTACGCAGTTCTTCCACTGTATAGTTGATCGAATCCGCCACCGCACCGGTGATGTCCTCGGTCACGCTGGCATTGATGGTGAGGTTGCCTTCCGCAAGCTCGCCCAGTTCATCCATCAGACGCAGAATCGCTTCCTGGTTACGGCTGTTCTCTTCTTCACTCTTGCGTGCCCGCGCTTGGGTTTCTTTGATATTGACCATACCCAGCAACACCAATGACGCCACAGCCAGCGCACCGAAAAGAGCAGCCAGCAGGTAGGTTATGCCACCAATGGATTGATACTTCCGGGACAGTTCTTCAGTATCGTTCAGCAAGGTATCGCTGCTGACGAACAGGCCAGCAGCAGCCGCCTTGGACTGCAGCAGCGGCTGCGTGTTGGCGAGCACCGCACCGACCGCCTCCACCATATTGGCCATGTTCTCACCCAGCGCTTCCAGCGTTTCCAGGCTCGCCTCATTGCTGCTGGCCGCACCCTCGACAAGGGCTTCCACCGTATCGCGGAACAAAGTCGTGTCGGTTTCCATCTGCAGCACGATCTGCGGATCGATCAGTTCCGCAGACAACAGCAGGTTGGCGTTTTTCGGCAAGCGCTGACTCAACACGGTCAACTGGTTGACCCGCATGATTTCGCGCAAGGGGACGCCTGCGGCGGTCAATTGACCGGAAAGCTTTTCGGCCACCTTCTGCATGTCGATACTCAATGCATTGATGCGCCGAATGCTGTCGTTCAAAGCCAGCAGGCTTTCCCGCTGGGCCAGAATCTGCTTGACCTGAGGATCGACTTTTTTCCACTGTTCGGCGATCTTGTTCAGCGAGTCACGTGCAGCGCCACTGGTCGCGGGCACCTCGTCATCACCATTCGACAAACCTGCCAGCGTCTTCTCAAACAGAGCCCTGCCTTCGTCCAGCTTCTTGAAGGCTTCCGCATTGCCCAGCACGGACTGCTGGGCCGTCAACGGCAGCCGCTGCGACAACACCTTGAGTTCACCCGAACGGGCCTCGTAACCTGCCCGGTTGTCCAGCTGGATCAGGGAATAAACGGTAAATCCCACCGCCAGCAGAAGAGAGACTGCCAGCGCACCACCCGCATAGAGGTATTGTTTTTCGGTGGGCAGGTGGCCGATCAGGGGAGCCTTGCCGGTCTCCTTGTCTGCAGCCATTTTGCGAACTTTTTCCATGACAATGGCCGTGTTCCCATCACCGGACCGCCCCATGACTCTTCCGGTCATGCGGGTAGCCAGCTCTTTGAAGCCTGTCATTATTGTCGCTTTGTCCATTCGTCCTGTCCCTTTGCTCTATCGACGCCTGCGCGCCCTGTTATCAATGATCGATCAGTTGCCGAGTGGCGCTTCCACCATGAGAAAGTCGGCATTGCCAAGTAACTGCCCAAAATCCATATCACACCAGTTGGCGCCTGCATCGTCCGTATACTGGCGTGCTATCCAGGGGTACGCAGGCGCATCTCCGCCACATCCCTGGTAGCGATTGATGTTTTTCAGGCCCAGTGTGCTGTGCACCAGCAGAGCCGCATTCACGCCAAAATCATGATGCGGAATCAGCAGGCGGCAACTGTCATGCTCGGGCGTCACCCCCTGCCCCATGAAATCGGAGAAATCGCTCACCGCGAACAGGTTACCCCGAATGTTGGCGACGCCGCGAAACCAGCGACGCGAACCCGGTACCTTCACGATGGGCGGCACCGGGATGACCTCTTCAGTATCGGACAGACTCACCAACCAGTTGACGTCTCCCACGCGAAACCCCAGACGGGATCCCGTATTGTCACGCGTGGCTGCCGCCTGCAACTGCTGAGAAAGCGTGGTCTGAAATTCGCGCAGATTGAATTTCTTGGCCATCTTGGTCGGCTCAGCCCAGCGCTTTGATCTGGGACAGCAGCTCTTCCGGCTTGACCGGCTTGACCAGATAGGCTTTTGCCCCCTGCCGCATACCCCACACCTTGTCGGTTTCCTGGCCCTTGGTCGTGCACATGATGACCGGAATATGCTTGGTTGCTTCTTCCTTGGAAAGCATGCGGGTGGCTTGATAGCCGTTCATGCCGGGCATAACCACGTCCATCACGATCAGGTCGGGCAGCGTCTGCTTGGCCTGCGTCACAGCTTCCTCGCCGCTTTCAGCCATGCTGACCAAGAACCCGTTCTTGACCAGCAGCTCGGACAGGAAAAAACGCTCGGTGGGGGAATCGTCTACAACCAGGATTCGGCTGATTGCCATAATTTATGCTCCTTGAGAAATACAGTTAGGCCTTGGCACAAGTGTGCTCGCGCACCGCCGTGAGCAATGTGTCCTTGGTAAAAGGCTTGGTCAGGTATTCATCCGAACCCACCATGCGGCCACGCGCACGATCGAACAATCCGTCCTTGGACGACAGCATGATGACAGGCGTAGTACGGTATTTGGCGTTGCGTTTGATGAGCGAACAGGTTT
Source organism: Thiobacillus denitrificans (assembly GCA_002424845.1). Lineage (GTDB taxonomy): Bacteria > Pseudomonadota > Gammaproteobacteria > Burkholderiales > Thiobacillaceae > Thiobacillus > Thiobacillus denitrificans_F. Next base: position 17,947 of record DILD01000036.1, read on the forward strand.
GGTAGCCGTCAAGGCGCGGCATCATGATGTCGACAAATACGATATCGGGCTCATTGTCGGTGATTTTTGACAGCGCATCGAACCCGTCCTGCGCCAGAATGACTTCGCAGCCCGCTTGATTCAGAAAGATTTCAGCACTGCGACGTATGGTATTGCTGTCATCGATGACCATCACCTTGACACCCTTTAAAGCTTCGTTATCCACAACCATTCTCCACGAGGATGTCAGTCTGGCTTCGCCAGACTTTGATCCCATGCGTAAACATTACGGCAACAAGCCAAGTTACTTTAGCGCATTCCTGCTCAGACCTGACCCGTAACAAACAGCCCAGAAACCCCCGAGACTTGCCTGTACATATGCGTACATTACACCCAAAAAACAGAAAGGCGTTGCACCGCAACGCCCTCCATCCTACAAAAACCGGTCACACTTGATTACCAGGAGCCCCCGGATTTCTTCTCGCCACCCGCCACGGCACTCATGGTATCGACAATGGCGTTCGGCAACGACGAGATGCGCATGAACTGCCCCATGCCGACATCCGGGAAAGCCAGTGCAATCCGGAAACGTCCATAAGGCGAGCCCACCTCATTGTCGATGACATAGATTTCGTAAGGCAGACCAGCAATGCTTTCCTGCATTTCGATTTTCTTGAGCCATTCACCGTCATTGGTGACGCCGTCATTCATCGCCACGCCAAACACGGCCAGCTTGCGATTCGGCAGCACCACTTCGTATACCTTGGCTGTCTTGCCCACGCCCTTGGCCAGGTTGTCGCGAATGGTCTTCACCGCATCGTCAAAGCTGCCATGCTCGGACAGCTTGCCCTTGTCCGCATCCAGGCGCTCCATTCCCAACATGTAACGGTAATTGGACAGGCTCGCAGCGGTTTCATCGCCGCCCTTGCCCTTGCCGGCGCCCAGCGTCTCACCCAGGCGGGCCTGAAGCGCCTTGACCGCCTCTTCCTTGCCGCCAAATGCCTTGCGGAAGTAAGCCCGATACCAGTAGTCCGGATTGGTGTACGCAACGCTGCCGTCAGCCTTCACCCCCACCCGGATCGCCGCCCCCAGGATGGCGTAACCGCCTACTGCGCCGACCTGGTTAAGCATGGAATCATCCGTAGCGACGACCACGCCATATCCCGCAAGCGCCTTGGGGAAATACTTGCCGATCACCTTGAAACCGCCATTCTTGAGTTTGGTTTCCACCTCTGCCGCCGCGTTCTGAACGCTGCCGCCAGCAACCGAATCACCTTGAATATAGGGTGAAATCGCCCAAACACTCGCCGAAAACATCAGCAAGCTCAACGTCGCAACCCATCGCATCATCATGTCCATCTCCTCGTTGAAAGTATTTCCAGCAACGCAACATACCATTGGCAGACGCATTTCGCTGGTTGAGCGTGATTCTATGGCCAAATTTATCAGGGCGCTACGTTCTCACGCACGCATACGCATTTTTAAGTATACCGGCCAAAACCTCCCGATCATTAAAACGCCAGCATCTCGAAATCGTCCTTGCGCGCCCCGCAATCCGGGCAAGTCCAGTTGATCGGCACGTCCTCCCAGCGCGTACCGGGCGCAATTCCATCGTCTGGCGCCCCCGTCTCCTCTTGATAGATATAACCGCAGATCAGGCACATCCAGCGCTTGTATTCAGGAGTATCCGGCATGGGGATCGGGGGAATCAGCTAAAATCGAAACTTGATTCTAATGCAGTGACGCCATGCCTTCCATTCACACCCCCAGACCCGCCCCGCCCATGGTGCTGAGCTTCGCCGCGTCCGACCCGACCGGCGGCGCAGGCATCCAGGCCGACCTGCTGACGCTGGCCAGCATGGGCTGCCACCCGCTTTCAGTGATCACCGCGATCACGGTACAGGACACCGCCCGGGTCGATGAAATCCTGGCAATCGACGCCGAATGGGTGGCCGATCAGGCGCGCATGCTGCTTGAAGACGTGCCCGTGGCCGCATTCAAGCTCGGCCTGATGGGTAGCCCCGAATCGATCGCGGTCATCGCTGAAATCCTCGCCGATTACCCCGAGATTCCGGTGATTCTCGACCCGGTGCTGGCGTCCGGGCGCGGCGACGAACTGGCCACCGAGGACATGATCGCCGCCATGCGCGATCTGCTGATCCCGCAGACCAGCATCCTCACGCCCAACAGCCATGAAGCACGACGGCTGGCGCTATTCGAGTCGGACGAGGACGACATGGATCTCGCCGCCTGCGCCAGGCATCTGACCGATCTCGGCTGCGAATACGTGCTCATCACCGGCACCCACGAGGCCACGCCGCGTGTGCTGAACAGCCTGTATGACGCCAACGGTCATGTACAAACCGATGCCTGGGATCGCCTGCCCGGCAGCTATCACGGCTCCGGCTGCACGCTTGCCTCGGCCATCGCGGCCACGCTGGCCTATGGCCATGACGTGCCGACCGCCGTACGCGAAGCACAGAATTTCACCTATGAAACGCTGAAAGCCGCCTTCCGCCCCGGCATGGGGCAATACATTCCCGAGCGTTTCTTCTGGGCACAGGACGCGCAGGCGGAAGGCAATGCTTGAGTCTTGCCATGTCTAATTTCCCCGGTGGCCTCTATGCCATCACCCCCGAAACCGCCGATACCGAACGCTTACTGATGCAGGTCGAAGCGGCGCTGACGGGCGGCGTGGCCGCCGTGCAATATCGCAACAAGTCGGGCGACGTGGCGCGCCGTCACGAGCAGGCGAGCGAACTGGTTGCGCTGTGCCACCGCTTCGACGTGCCGCTGATCGTCAACGACGACCTGCGGCTGGCCGATCTGTGCGATGCCGACGGCGTCCATCTGGGGCGCGACGACGGCAGCATACGCGAGGCGCGCATCATTCTCGGCAAGGGCAAATTCATCGGCGCATCCTGCTACCAGAGCCTTGATCTGGCGCAGGCAGCGCAGGCAGCGGGCGCCGACTATGTGGCCTTCGGCAGCTTCTTTGCCTCCCCCACCAAACCCGCTGCACCGCGCGCCAGCCTCGACCTGCTGCGCAGCGCCGCCCCGCTCATCCAGGTGCCGCTGGTCGCCATCGGCGGCATCACCCTGGCCAATGCGCCGGCTTTGCTGGATGCAGGCGCCGACAGTCTCGCCGTGCTGTCCGCCCTGTTCGATACCCCCGACATCCGTACCGCCGCGCGCAGCCTGAATCAGTTATTTGAAACAGAGCCCGATGAATGAGGCGTGCGCGCTTCCCCCCTCCCCAACCCTCCCCCGCAAAGCGGGAGAGGAGGCAAGCGTGATGCCCAAATTGATTAACGCGCACGATCTGAATCAATTATTTGCAGTGGAGTCCGACCAATGACCCGTAACGAACAGCTTTTCGAACAATCGCAGCAAGTGATCCCCGGCGGCGTGAACTCCCCGGTGCGCGCCTTCAAGAGTGTCGGTGGCACTCCGGTGTTCTTCAGCCGCGCCAAGGGTTCGCGGGTGTGGGACGCCGATGGCCGTGAATACATCGACTATGTCGGCTCGTGGGGACCGGCGATCCTTGGCCACGCGCACCCCGGCACGGTTAAGGCGGTGCAGGATGCTGCCGTCAACGGCCTGTCGTTCGGCGCGCCGTCCGAAGCCGAACTCACCATCGCCCGCCGCATTATCGAACTGGTACCGAGCATTGAGAAAGTCAGGCTCGTGTCGTCCGGCACCGAAGCGACCATGAGCGCGATCCGCCTGGCGCGCGGCTTCACCGGTCGCAGCAAGTTCATCAAATTTGAAGGCTGCTATCACGGCCACGCCGATTTTCTGCTGGTGAAAGCTGGCTCCGGCGCGCTCACCTTCGGCAACCCGACCTCGGCCGGCGTGCCGCCGGAAGTCGCGGCGCAGACGATCGTGCTGGATTACAACGACGTCGCCGGGCTGGAACGCACCTTCGCCGAAATCGGCAACGAGATCGCCTGCATCATCGTCGAACCCTTCGCCGGCAACATGAATCTGGTCAAGCCGACTGCCGAGTTCATGGCGGCGATGCGCCGCTTGTGCGACGCGCATGGCGCGCTGCTGATTTTCGACGAGGTGATGACCGGCTTCCGCGTCGACCTCGGCTGCGCGCAGAAACTGCTCGGCATCAAGCCGGATCTGACCACGCTCGGCAAGGTCATTGGCGGCGGCATGCCGGTGGGTGCCTTCGGCGGCCGCGCCGACGTGATGGATGCGCTGGCGCCGGTGGGACCGGTGTACCAGGCCGGCACGCTGTCGGGCAATCCGGTGGCGGTGGCAGCGGGCCTTGCCACGCTGGCGGCGATTTCCGAACCCGGCTTCCACGCGGCCCTCACTGCCCACACCGAGAAGCTGGTGAAAGGCCTGACCGCTGCTGCACAAGACGCCGGCGTCACCTTCTGCGCCGATTCGGTCGGCGGCATGTTCGGCCTGTATTTCGCCGCCAGGCCGCCGGCGAGCTTTGCCGAAGTGATGCAGGGCGACAAGGAGAAGTTCAACCGTTTCTTCCACGCCATGCTCGACCACGGCATCTACCTCGCACCCTCTGCATTCGAAGCAGGCTTCGTGTCAGCGGCCCATACTGACGCCGACATTGACGCCACGATCAGCGCCGCCCACGAAGTATTCAAGACCCTGTAAAAATTTGTCCACGAAGTACGCGAAGAGACGCGAAGGGAAAACCCCTGCTTCGCGAACTTCGCGTTCTTTATGCCCTCCGGGTATTCGCGGATGAAAAAAGGTTTTCAGCATGAATGACGAGTTGTCCCCCGAAGACGAGCTGCGCCTCAACGTCCTGTTCAACACCGAGCTCAAGGCGGTCCGCATCGACGAGTCGAACATGACGCTATGGGCGCTGACGCCACAGGGCGAGGCCAGCGTACCGCTGAAGCCCAACGAGCGTTCCGACCGCTATCTCAAGCGGGTGCGCGAGCTGTTGTCCGGTCACGCGCTGGGTTCGCCCGGTGGCTATCCGGTGCACCTGACGCGCTGGACGCGGCAATCGCAGGCCGGACTGTCAGCCCAGCATCTGGCGCAGTTATTGTTGATTGCCGAGGAAGAGGCGGTGGTCGCGGTGGTGCACTCGCCCGCGCTGACCGACGAACTGGCACGCTATGCCTGGTGGTGCATGCCGACCATCGAGAACGCTCGGCTGATGCTCATGCGCGACGTGGTGTGCCGCGGCAGCATGGGGCGCACGCTGGCCGAATTCCTGGTCGAGCACCTGGCATTCCTGCACGAGGACGACATCGGCATTCTCGATACCGTGGCGGTGATGCTGGTTTCGGGCGTGCTGACCGACGCCGAACGGCTGGCGATCTGGAAGCGCGGCACCGGCCGCAATTCGTATTACGTCGCCTTCCTCGAATTGCAGCCGGACAAGCTGCCCAGCCCGCGTGCGGCGCGCGCCGATCATGCAAGCGTGCCGCAACTGGCCGGCAATCCGTATGGCGTGATGCTGGAAAAGGCGTTATCCGGGCAGGGGCAGACCTTCATCGCCACCACCGCGACCATCCTCGATCGGCCGGAAAATCAGGAAGTGGTGAACCACACGCTGAACGCGTTGGCGCAGTGGTGCGCGCCCTTGCGTCAGGCCGACGAAACCATGCGCAATGCAGCACGCAAGGCCCTGCTCGACGCTACACCTCAATTCGTTTCGGACTGCGACGCGCTCGACGCGCTGGCCGCGGTGGATGCCGACAGCGTGCGTCCGATCTTCCTCAAGACCACCGCGATCGGTTCGCTGATGCGGCGCAAGATTCAGCCCATCGTCACCCCGCTGCTCGACGCCATCGCGATATTGCGACGCCAGCCGTAATCCGGCCGGGGATTATTTCCCCAGCGCGGCGTCGATGCTGGCCAGGAACTTGTCGGCCTTCTCAAAGCCGATGACCTTGAAGTCCGACTGTACGCCTGCGCTGTTCCAGAAAATCAGTCCAGGCGGGCCGAACAGGTTGAAGCGCTTAAGCAACGCCTTGTCGGCATCGCTGTTGGCCGTGACGTCGGCTTTCAGCAGCACCACGTCGCTTAGCCGCGCCTGTACCCGGGCATCGCTGAAGGTGAAGCTTTCCATTTCCTTGCATGACACGCACCAGTCGGCATAGAAGTCGAGCATGACCGCACGGCCGTCGGCCTTAGCCGCAGCCAGGCGCGCGTCGAGCTCGGCCACATCCTTGACCTTCTCGAACGCCAGCCCTTTCTGTTCGGCCGCCATCGCCACGCCGCCTGCGCCGCCCTTGAAGATGTCGAGCGGTTGCAGCAGATTGCGGCTGCCCGCCAGCATGCCCAGCAGGATCGCCAGGCCACCGATCAGCAGCACCACGCCCAGGCCCTTCCACAGGCGCGACCAGCCGGTCGCGTGGGCTGGCAGCGGGTCAAGCGCATGCAGGAAAATCGCGGACGTGATCAGCAGCAGCGCCCACAGCAGCATGCCGACCCAGCCTGGAACGACCGGTGAAATCAGGTAGATGGCGATGGCCAGCATCATCACGCCGAAGAAATATTTCACCGCATTCATCCAGCCGCCGGCGCGCGGCAGCAATGCGCCCGCAGACAATCCAATCAGCAGCAGCGGCACGCCCATGCCCAGTGCCAGCACGAACAGCGCAACGCCGCCGAGCACGGTGTTTCCGGTCTGCGCGATGAAGGCCAGCGCGGCGGCCAGCGGCGGCGCGACACAGGGGCCGAGGATGACGGCCGACAGCGCGCCCATGGCGAACACGCCGAAGAAGTTGCCGCCCTTCATCCTGTTGGCGCGCTCGGAAAACTTGCTCTGCAGCGCGCTGGGCAGTTGCAGTTCGTAAAAGCCGAACATGGACAGTGCCAGTCCCACGAAAATCAGGGCCCCCACGCCGAGCGCCCAGGGGTTCTGCAGGGCGTTGGAAATCAGGGTGCCGGACAGTGCAGCCGCCACGCCGGCCAACGCATAGGTGATCGCCATGCCCAGCACATACGCGAGCGACAACAGGAAGCCGCTGGTCTTGGTCACCTTGTTGTTCTGCCCGGCGATGATGCCCGACAGGATTGGAATCATCGGGAACACACAGGGCGTAAGCGCCAACAGCAGGCCCAGGCCGAAGAAAGTAGCGACCACCGGCCAGAAACTTCCCCCTTTCAGCACGCGCTCAATCCTGGATGTATCCGATTCGCTGGAAGGCTCGTCCGGAGAATCAGCACCGACTGAAGCCATCGCAGCCGCCCCATCCGAAGCCAGCGAAAATTCGCGCTTACTGGGCGGATAACAGACACCGACCGCCTCATTGCATCCCTGCCAGCCAGCTTCCAGCACCAAGGCCTCGCCCGGCGCAAGCGCACGCGACAGCGTCACGCTGGCGATAAAATTCTGGTGATACACCTCGGTTCGACCAAAGCTCGGGTCGTCTTTTATCTCAGCCACGGGTGTGTCGACATTCGTCACCGTGATATCGGCAGGCGACTTGACGACAAAGCCAAGTTTGTCGCGATACAGATAGGTGTCGGGAGTGAGCGTGAAATCGACTCTGACAGTCTGCGCATCCGCCATGCCTGCCGCAACGATGAAAGCTTCGTCCGGCGGCAACAGTTTCGGCAGGCCCAGGTTGCCCAGGCTGCGCAAGCCTTGCAGCGCAGAAGCCGGCGCTGCCGCAACGGGTGCAGCGGCAGCGACCACGGCCGGCAGCTTGATCGAAACACTGGCGTCCTGCGGCGTATAACACAGTCCGGCTTCGGCACACCCCTGTGAAACAGCCTTCAGCGTGACGAATGTCACGCCGGAAACCGGCTGGATCGGCAGCCTGATGCGGACATCCTTGCTGTAGGTTTCGACCCGGCCGAAAGTCTCGTCCTCCTTGATTTTTCCGGGCGGCATGCCCGGTGCACCAAGTGTTGCGCCCTCGACCGCGAACTTGAACTTGTCGCGATACATGTAATAGCCATCGGCAATCTGCCAACGCGCTTCCAGCGTGTTGGCATCCAGCGCACGCGCCGAGAACTTGAACGCGACTTCGGGGTCAAGAAATTCTTCGGCATGGGCCACTGGGAAAAGCGCAAGCGCACCCCAAACTACAGGCAGCAACTTGAGCAAACGCATCCATTTATTCATGTTTCTCAGTCTCCGTGGCCAGCCAGTCAAAATAAACAGGCAAGCCGTGTGTGATCGGTACGGCAATCAGTTCAGGTACATTGTAAGGATGCTGCGCACGAACAATTTCTTCCACCAGCGGGTAATTTTCCGCTGTAGATTTGATCAGGAGCGGAATTTCGTCCGCCGTTTCCACATTTCCGCGCCAGCGATAAACAGAGCGGCACGCCGGCAAAACGTTCACGCATGCTGCCGCGCCCCGTTCGACCAAGGCGCGCGCCAGTTTTTCGGCACTCGCAACATCGGGTAGGTTAGTCAAGATTAACAAAGGTTCCATGTCATGCGCTTTGGTTGGATTGTGCTATTACTGTTGTCGTTTCCGGTTCTGGAAGCGGTCGGAATTTTCTGGGTCGCCGGCATCATCGGCGGCTGGGTGCTGTTGTGGCTCCTGCTGGCGGCCATTGCCGGCATCCTGCTGGTTCGCGTTGAGCGCGTAGCCTGGGGCGCGCGACTGCTGTTTGCAGTACAGTCCGGCTCGCACCCGCTGGCTTCGCTATTTGCAAGCGGCCGCATTCTGCTCGCAGGCGGCCTGCTTGTCTTCCCCGGTTTCATCAGCGACGCCATCGCACTGGTACTGCTACTGATTCCCGGCACTTGGGGCCGGCGCAAGCTGGATCCGCTACGGCCGGCAAACGATGACATTCCCTCTCCCCAACCCTCTCCCCCATGGGGAGAGGGATCGAACGCCATGCCCAAAACAATAGACGGCGAATTCAGACGCGAATCCGATGATCTGCCGCGCTAGAACAGTTTCATCTGCTCACGCGTGTGCTTTTCAGGACGCGTCTGACGGATTTCGCGCAGCAGATCGTCCGAAGTCGGATAACGGTATTTCAGGCGCAATTCACGCATGGTGCGCACATTCGACAACTGACGCGACTCGCGCAGAAACGACAGCAAGGCCTCGGACAGCACCTTTTCCGCCTCGGCGCGGCTCACCCGCGGCGGCCTCGGCAATTCAAAGGCATCAGCGCAGCTATCGAACCAGTCGCCCATTTTCAGCGGATGCGCATCGACCGCATGGTAGATGCGCTGCGAACGTCCACGGAACAACGCCACCCACGCCAGCCGCGCCAGGTCATCGGCATGAATATGGTTGGTGTAGCTATCGTCCGGGGCAATCAGCGCAGGGGTGCCGCGCCGTATACGTTCCAACGGCAGACGATCAGCCGCATAGATACCCGGCGCGCGCAGGATGCTCACCTGCACCCCCTGTTTTTCGCCCCAGGCACGCAACTGCCGCTCGGCATCGACCCGCCGCACCGCGCGGCCATTCACCGGCGCCACCGCACGGGTTTCGTTCACCCAGCTTCCGCCACAGTCGCCATACACCCCGCTGGTGCTGATGTAGACCAGCGCACCAGGCTTGCCACGCCGTGCCAGGGCATACAGCAGATGCGCGGTTCGCGGATCAGTTGTGCCTTCATTCGGTGGCGGCGCGAAATGAAACACACCATCGACACGCGGCAGGCGTTTCAAGCTGGCCGGCACGTCGAGGTCGCCGACGTACGGTGTGACACCAAGCGCGCGCAATTCGACGACACGTTCGGGTCGGCGAATCACCCCGATAAATTCGGCCTGCCCGGCATAGCGCTTCACCAGACGCCCGGCGACATCGCCAAATCCAACGATCAGTATTTTTTTCATCGCTGCCTGTTCTGTAACCCTATGGTCGACGGGGTGAAAAGCCCCGCCGCTCAGGCGATAATCCACACATCCAACGGTCGTATTTTAAGCTCACATCATGCCGCATCAGGTCACCATCCAGCCCAGCGGGCACCAGTTCACAGTAGAAGACGACGAGACCATTCTCGAAGCAGCCCTGCGCGAAGGTTTTGCCCTGCCCTACGGCTGCCGGAATGGTGCGTGCGGATCGTGCAAGGGCAAAGTGATTTCGGGGCAACTCGATTATGGCGTCTATCAGCCCAATGCGCTGAAGGATGACGAGAAGATCCAGGGCCGCGCATTGTTCTGCTGTGCCAGACCGTTGTCCGACATGACCATCGAAGCCAAGGAAATCGGCGCTGCAAAGGATCTCGTGGTCAAGACCCTGCCTTGCCGGGTGGAAAAGCTGGAAAAGCGCGCCGACGATGTCATGCTGGTGAAAATCAAGCTGCCAGCCAATGAACGCCTGCAATTCCTCGCCGGGCAATATATCGATTTCCAGTTGAAGGATGGCAAGTCGCGCAGCTATTCGCTCGCCAACCCGCCGCACGACGATGCGCTGCTGGAACTGCACATCCGGCATGTGCCGGGCGGCCTGTTTACCGACCAGGTTTTTTCCACCCTGAAGGAACGCGACATCCTGCGCCTGAAAGGCCCGCTCGGCAGCTTCTTCATCCGCGAAGACTCCGACAAACCGATGATCTTCATCGCCGGCGGCACGGGATTCGCGCCGATCAAGGGCATGCTGGAACACGCCTTTTCCGAACACACTGATCGAGAACTGGTGCTGTATTGGGGGGTACGCGCGCTGAAGGACCTGTATATGGCCGAACTGCCCCAGCGGTGGCTGGCCGAGCATCCGAATTTCAGCTTCATCCCCGTGCTGTCCAACCCTGCCCCGGACGATCACTGGCAGGGCCGGACCGGCTTCGTGCACGAAGCCGTGCTGGCGGATTTTTCCGATCTGTCAGGCTACCAGGTCTATGCCTGCGGTGCGCCGATCATGGTCGACAACGCACGCGAAAATTTTGTGGGCAAGCGCGGCCTTCCCGAAGATGACTTCTTTGCGGACGCCTTCATCTACGCAGCAGACAGCGAAACAGCGCCCACAGCCTGAGGCGGCACGCGCTTAACGGGAAACGGCCTGACCGAGTCGTCTTCGACGCTCACTGCGCGCGGCACAACGCCAGCGCTTTCTGATAATGCTTACAGGCTTCGTTCGGCTGACCACTCTGTGTCTTGAGTTCGGCCATGCGAATATGGCCTTCCGCACTTGGCGCGATGGCCAGGCTGGCTTCCAGATAACTCTGCGCCTTGCCCCACAATTCCTGCGCACTGCACAACCGTGCCAGCGCCAGCAATAACTGTGCATCACGCGGCTTAGCATGCAGCCATTTTTCAGCCTGCTCGATCTGCCGTGCCGGGTTGCTGCCGCGAGCTTCACCGTACAACGCCACCAGCTCCTCGTGCCACTCACGATTGAGCGCGGTTTCCAGCACATCAAGCGCGACATCGTGACTGCCGCGCTGCATGAAAGCACGAGCTGCAGCACGCGCCACCCAGGGATCAAGCTTGAAATCGACCGGGATTCTCTTCCAGTATTCCTGTAGACCACGTTCATCTTCTGCGCGGCGCTTGAGGTTCTCGGCATAAGCCATGCGCCGGCTCTGGATGGCAACCGTCGACTCCAGCGCATTGCTGCGTGCCAGCGCGTCGAGCAAGCGCTCGACCTCATCCCATTGCCCGGTCATCTGGCGCGCCTTGAGCTCGAATCGAAGCAACGCAGTATGCTGGGGCGCGATTTCCTTGGCGCGCTTGATCGCCGCCAGTGCGGCAGTGGCGTCCTTCATGCCGAGTTGCGCCTCGGCTTCAAACAACTGTGCCGCTAATTCGGACCCCTGCTCGATGGCTTCCTGAATGTGGCGCTCACGCTGGGAGGGCGCTCGCATTTCCTGCGCGGCATGGGCGGCCAACACCCGCGCCAGTCCCATGCGAGCCGCATCACCCTGCCACTGTCCGAATGATTGGGCTGCATCCTGGTAACGATATTCAACATACGCCCGCAGGCCGCCCACAAAGTTTTCATCCCGCCTGGCTGCCGCACGGCGTTCGCGCTGTTCGCGCACGATGCTCGGCAGGTTGAGCGTGAGCATGGCCAGTCGCAACAGCATCATGCCCCCCAACACCAGCCCCGCCACCATTAGAACGAAACTGATAAAGGAAATCTCCATCCGCCACGGTGGATACACCAGCACCACGTAACCCGGGTCGTAGCGCCCCGCCATCGCCAGCGCGATGGCCAGTACCGCAACAATGATCAGCGAGATCAGCCAGCGCATTACGGATTCCCCTTGTAGGAATCCAGAGCCGCCAGACTTGCATCAATGCCGGGCAATTTGGTTGCAACTTTCAGGCTGGACAGGCGCCTGATTTCTTTGAGGGCCTCGGCAACGCCGGCGTCACGCGTGTTGAAATATCGCTCCAGCATCGCGGACGCCGCATTCAGATCAGCCTGAAACGCCGGCTGATCCGCCGATAGCATGGCCAGGCGCGCCGATAACAGGCGCAGGCGAAGATTTTCACGCAAAAAATAAGCCTGCTCGGGCGGCAGCAACACGGTTTCATTACCCTCGATGCGGCGGATGTGCACCAGGCGTTTCAGTTCCGCCCAGAGTTCCTGCCCAAAATCGGCGGCCCGGCCGCTGCCCCCCATCGCCGGCATCGCTCCGGACTCCTGCGCGCTGGCCAACGGCCAACTGGCATGACGCGACACCAGCGCTTCCAGACGCGCACTTGCCCCCACCTCATCGAGTGACGGAACCGCACGCAAATTTGCCAGGTCGGTCGCAATTGCCCGGCGCAAGGCGGTGAACTGCGGCTTGTTCAGGCGCTGCAGGCGCGTGTCGGCGCCTTCCAGCGCAATGATCGCGGCCTTGACGTTGCCCGCCAGTTGCAGCTGTTGTGCGGCAGTGAGCAGCACCTGCTCAATTTCGGCTAGAGCCCACTGATCGCGTCCCTGCGACACGTCCTTGTACAGCGCCTCAAGTGAGAGCTGTTGCTGCTGGGATGTCGACAGTTGCGTTTCGATATGAGTGACCCTTTCCCCGATCTGCCGCATCAAGTCATCGGCATTGCGCGCCAGCAGGCGAGTTTCATTGACGTCTTTACCGGTGTCGGCAAGCATGCGGCCAAGATCGGTTTTCAGGTCACGAATGCGCTCGTGGCTATCGAACCACGACCAGGCCACGACAGCCAGCGCAAGCGCGGCGATCAGCAGGGCAAGCAGCGCTACCGGAGAAGGGGAAGGATGACCCGCATGCGCAAACGGAGCGGCAGATTGTGCGGCGGGCTGAGAGACCGACATTTCGGGTTTTTCGCTCATGAATTGTTCCTGAACCAGTTAACCATACCTTCCACCAAACCCGCATCACCACCCGGTGTCACGACAACCTGTGCCATGCCAAAGTTGCGGGCCGCTTCGGCAATTTTCTCATGCGGGGCAAAAAGCGGGGTGCGCAGCAGCAGCGGCCGGCCCGCATCGCCCAGCAAGGCGGCCAGATTATCCAGCGTCTCCGCGCTGGTGACGGTCACCGCGTCGATGCCGCCAGCCTGCCAGCGCACCAGCAATTGCGTCGCATCCACCTGGGGCCGCATGCGCCGATAACATTCCATGAAGTGAACCTGTGCGCCCCGGTGGGTGAGCGTTTCGGCCAGCAGGGGACGGCCGCCGACGCCACGCACAATCATCACACGCTTACCCGCCACATCCTGCAACTGCGGCAACGCCAGCAACGCTTCGCTGTCCTGTCCATCTGGCGTGATGACCGCATCCACACCATGCGCGGCCAGCGCGCGAGCCGTGCCTGACCCCACTGCAAAAATTTGAACCATAGCGGGCAGCATCCCACTCGCCTGGATAGCGGCCATGCCGAATTGCGCCGCATTAGGGCTGACAAAAATCACGATGTCGGCGCTGGCCAATCGTTCGAGCGGGAGCGTCAATTGGTTCATCGCTACCCCCTCGATGGCAAGTGCCGGAAACGCAAAGGCTTCGCCGCCTGCCGCCTGAACCGCCTGTGCCAGCGCGGCTGTCTGGTGGGCGGGGCGCGTGACCAGCACCGTACGTCCAGCCAGAGGGAGGCTCATGCAGGGAGATTGTCGAGGATCGCGCGCGCACCCTGAGCCAGAAGCTTGTCGGCCAGCGCCTGGCCGACCGCCTCCGGGTCGCGCGCGTCGCCTTCGGCATGATTATGAATGAAGCCGCTACCATCCGGATTGGCAACAAAGCCATTGAGCGCCAAGCGGCCGTCCTTCAGAACGGCATGCGCCCCCAGCGGCACCTGGCAACTCCCGCCCAGTACGCGGCTGACCTGGCGTTCCGCGCGCACGCAGGCGGCGGTCTCGGGATGATCGAGTGCAGCCAGCATGGCCGCCACTTCATGACTGCCACTGCGAATCTCGATGCCGAGCGCCCCCTGCCCGGCGGCGGGAATGCTGTCTTCCACGGAAAGCAGGCTCTTGATGCGCTCGCCGAGGCCCAGCCGCTTGAGGCCGGCCGCGGCCAGCAGAATGGCGTCGAACTGGCCTTCGTCGAGCTTCTTCAGGCGGGTGCCGACGTTGCCGCGCAAGGGTTTGACCGACAGATGCGGATAGCGTGCACGCAGCTGTGCCTCACGGCGCAGGCTGGAGGTGCCGACCACGGCACCGGGCGGCAGGTCGGACAGGCGATCGTACCGATTGGACACGAAGGCATCGCGCGGGTCCTCGCGCTCGCCGATCACCGCCAGTTCGAAGCCGGGCGGCAGTTCCATCGGCACGTCCTTCATCGAATGCACCGCCAGGTCGGCCTGGCCGGTTTCCAGTGCCACTTCGAGCTCCTTGACGAACAATCCCTTGCCGCCGATCTTGGACAGCGTGACGTCGAGGATCTGGTCGCCGCGCGTGGTCATGCCGAGAATGCTGACCGTGCAACCCGGATGCAACGCGGAAAGGCGGTCTCGTATATGCTCCGCCTGCCACATGGCAAGGGCACTTTCACGGGAAGCAATGGTCAGGGTGTGCATGGCGGTAGGAATGGACTGTTTGATTTGACAAAAGATGACGCGACACTGATGACTATGACTATGACATACCCGCACTCGTCTCAAGCTGCCACAGCCATGCTGCGACAGCTTGCTGCATGGTTTTTGATTCTAGCATGGGGGCTGGCCTTGCCCGTTGCGGCCAATGGGCCGGACAAGCTGGTTCATGCCAGTAATTTCCAGGCCGACGCGCAAACCGCCGCGAAGCGTCAGGTACCCATCATGGTTCTGTTCTCCACGCCCAATTGCCCGTATTGCGAGCGCGTCAAACGCGAATATCTGGTTCCCATGCACAAGGATCCGGCCTATCGCAATCGCGTCATTTTCCGGGAAGTCACGGTCGACTCCACGGCCGCGATAACCGGCTTCGGGGGCACCCGCACGACCGAAGGGGCTTTCGCCGCCGAAAACAAAGTTTTCATCGTGCCCACCGTCATGGTGTTCGACACCCAGGGCAAACCGACCAGCGAAGCCATTGTTGGCCTGCTGATTCCGGATTTCTATTTCGGTTATCTGGAAGCGGCGATTGACGAAGGCCAGGGCAAGGTACGCAACCGCTAATCGCGCCCCGGCCGGGGGTCATCATGACGCGCCCGATTCACCCTGCCCTGTAGCGTGATCGGGCAGGCAGGCTTAGCCACGACATACCGGAAACAGGTATAAAATCGCCGGCATGCTGGCGATATTCGGATGAAAACCCTTCTGGCCGATGACCATCCGCTGATGCGCGAGGGGATTCGACAGGTTTTATCTCAACTGGCGGCCTCGGTCGAGGTCATCGTCGCCCGCGATTACCCCACTCTTTTTGCGCAGACCTCGCTTCACCCCGATCTCGATCTGGCGCTTGTCGACCTGAACATGCCGGGCTTCACCGGCATGCAGGGTATCCGCCAGTACCGTAACTGCTATCCCGACATTCCGCTAGTCGTTCTGTCCGCCTCCGAATCACCGCACATCATCCGTAGCGCGCTGGAGGCCGGCGCACTTGGCTACATTCCCAAATCAGCCCCTGCCGACAGGATGCTAGCCGCATTGCAACAGGTGCTATCCGGCAATCCCTACGTGCCGTACCACCTGGATCAGGGCCGCGCCGCGCCGCACACGCCGGACCCCGCTGAATTGAAAGCGCTTCAACATCACGGACTGACGGCGCGCCAGCTCGATGTCGCACATCTGCTGGCCCAGGGCTGCGCCAACAAGGCCATCGGCGGCATGCTGTCCATGTCGGAAAGCACAGTGAAGGTACATATGGCCGCAATCTTCCGGGCCCTGGGTGTTTCCAACCGTACCGCAGCCGTTCTCGAAATTCAGAGACTGATTCAATCCTCCTGATCCCCTGTGGATTTCCTGCACGCCCCATTCGTCCGGCTGCCGCTTTCCAGCATCCGCAGCCGCATGCTGATGATTGCGCTGTTGCCCGCGCTGCTGGCCGAATTCGGGATGGTGGCCTACTTCACTACGCAAACGCTCGCCACCGCGGAAAATGCATTGCATGCACGTGCTTTCAACGCGGCCCGCCATCTCGCCGACACCCTGCCCTATGCGCTGATCAGTGGCGACTTCCCACAAGTTGTCGCGCTGCTCAAAGTCGAGGCCGAGAACAGCGAGCTGTCCTTCGCCCGCATCACCGATCCTCATGGAAAACAGATCGCCAGTACCGGTACCCCCTCTCACCCCGCCAGCCCGAACAAGTACTACGGAAAAGGCGCCGAAATTCGTTTGCCCGCCGCCGACTTCAGCAATGACAGCCTGTTCGGCCTCACTGCCATCCCCGTCAACAACCTGCTGGGGCGTGCGGAAGTCGAGGTTTCACTCGACCAGATCGGTATGTTCAAGCGCGATACCTTGCTCCATGCTGCGCTCCTGATGCTGGCCGCACTTGTCCTTACCACGGCACTGGCATGGCGCTTGTCCAATCGACTTGCCGGGCAATTGCGCCACATCGGCGGGGTCGTGGAACGGCTCGCCTGCAACGACCTCACGGTACGTACACACCTGCCGCCAAGAGGGGAGGTTGGCGCGCTGGCTACCGGCGTGAACGATATGGCCGAAGCCCTGCAAGCACACCACGGCGAACTGGAAAAACGCATCGCCGAGGCAACCGCCGACCTGGCCGAAAAGAGAAATATGGCCGAGCAAGCCCACCTCGCCAAGTCGCGTTTCTTCGCGTCCGCCAGCCACGATCTTCGGCAACCCATGCATGCACTATCGCTATTTGTCGCAGCCCTGAAGGCACGCAATCAGCAACCCGAAACACAAGCGCTGATCGACGACATCGAAGCCTCCACTGCATCAATGGAACTGCAGTTCAATGCCCTGCTCGATATTTCACAGCTGGATGCCGGCACCATCGAGGTGAATCCGGTGCATTTTTCACTACAGAAAATGCTGCGCGATCTCGACCAGCAGTTCAGAGCGCTGGCCGAGGAAAAAGGTCTGCGGCTGCGTTTTCGCCCATGCAACTTCACGCTCTACAGTGACCCATTGCTGGTTGAGCGCATCCTGGTCAATCTGATCGCCAATGCCATACGCTATACCGATGACGGCGGCGTACTGGTGGCCTGCCGTCGCCGTAGCCGCGTGGTGCGCCTGAGCGTCATCGATAGCGGGCGCGGCATTCCGGAAGACCAGCATGAAAGCGTGTT
Source organism: Thiobacillus denitrificans (assembly GCA_002424845.1). GTDB lineage: Bacteria > Pseudomonadota > Gammaproteobacteria > Burkholderiales > Thiobacillaceae > Thiobacillus > Thiobacillus denitrificans_F. The sequence continues at coordinate 35,427 of DILD01000036.1, forward strand.
TCACGAATTCGTTCAGTTGCACAATCCGGCGCGTGACCGCAGCAAGGGCCTCGGGCTCGGACTCGCCATCGTGTCCCGCCTGGGCCGCCTGCTGGGGCTCCGCGCCAACCTGAAATCGCGCCCCGGGCACGGCTCGGTTTTCAGCATCGACGTTCCCAACGGCGATGCCAGCCTGATCGCCCCCCCTGCCTCCGCCCATCATGCGCCGGGGCTGCTCCCGGAAGACTCACTGGTGCTGCTGGTCGACGACGAAAGCGCGATCCTGCGAGGCATGACTGAACTGTTCGACAACTGGAACATCTTGCTCGTCGCCGTCCACAACACGGACGAAGCCATGCAATGCCTCGATAAGCTCGGTCGAATCCCTGATGTCATCGTATCGGACTACCGCCTGCCCGATGACACCGACGGCATCGAGGTCATCACCCGTCTGCGGAAAAAATACGGGGCTGGCATCCCGGCCATTCTGGTCACCGGCGACACCGCACCCGAAACCGTTCTGCGCATCAAGCAGGCTGGCATTTCACTCCAGTCCAAACCCCTCCGCCCGGCTAAATTGCGCGCCCTGCTCACTCACCTGATCCAGCAATCACGCAGCGCTGCTGTGGGATAATCCGCCTGGCTCAGTGCTCTCGATTCTCGACCCTCGACTCAATAACCATGCACCTTCACATCCTCGGCATTTGCGGCACCTTCATGGGCGGACTCGCCGCCATCGCCCGCAACGCGGGCCACACTGTCACCGGCTGCGATGCCAACGTCTATCCGCCAATGTCCGATCAATTGCGCGCGCTCGGCATCGAGCTGACCGAAGGCTGGGACGCCAATCAGGTCAACCTCAGGCCCGATGTCTTCGTCGTCGGCAATGTCGTCACCCGCGGCAACCCATTGATGGAAGCCATCCTCGAACGCGGGCTGACCTACACGTCCGGGCCGCAGTGGCTCGCCGACAACGTGCTGCGCGACAAGTGGGTGCTCGCGGTCGCCGGCACTCACGGCAAGACCACGACGTCTGCCATGCTGGCCTGGATCCTCGACGACGCGCACATGCGTCCCGGCTTCCTCATCGGCGGCATCCCGCAAAACTTCGGCATGTCCGCACGCCTGACCGACAGCCCCTTCTTCGTGATTGAGGCCGACGAATACGACACGGCTTTCTTCGACAAGCGCTCCAAGTTTGTCCACTACCGCCCACGCACCGTCATTCTCAACAATCTCGAATTCGACCACGCCGACATCTTCCCTGATCTCGCCGCCATCGAAACCCAGTTTCACCATCTGGTACGCACGGTCCCGGGGAACGGCCTCATCGTCGCCAATGGGCGCGAGGAAAGTCTGAACCGCGTATTTGAGCGTGGTCTGTGGACCCCGGTCGAACGCTTCGGCAGCGTGGGCGGATGGATTGCGGGCGAAGCAGACGCGAACGGCCACTTCGATGTCTTCTTCGATGGCACATTGCAAGGCCACGTTAAATGGCCGCTGTTAGGCGAGCATAACCGCATGAATGCTCTGGCCTCGATAGCCGCCGCGCGTCATGCCGGCGTCCCGGCCGCTGCTGCAATCGATGCCCTTTCCCGCTTCGAGAACGTCAAACGCCGCATGGAAATTCGCGGAGCCGTCCACGGCATCACCGTCTACGATGACTTCGCCCACCATCCCACAGCGGTCGCCACCACGCTTGAAGGGCTGCGCCGCAAAGTCGGCAAGGCACGCATTCTTGCCGTGCTTGAGCCGCGTTCCAACACCATGAAACTCGGTGTGATGAAGGCCGCATTACCCGACAGCCTCGCCGTTGCAGACCGGGTTTACTGCTACGGCGCCAATCTCGGCTGGGATGCTGGCGAGGCCTTGGCCCCACTGGGTGACAAGGCACGCATATTCGACAACCTCGACAAACTTGTCAGCCAGCTTGTCGCGGATGCGCGCTCAGGCGATCACGTGCTGATGATGAGCAACGGCGGCTTCGGAGGGATTCATGCCAGGCTGCTTGATACGCTGCATCATCACTATCACGAGGACATTGTGCTGACGCCCATGCATCGTTATGGCGGCTATGCGTAGGCTCGGGGCATGCGTCAACCAGATACCGGAATGCAATCAGTTCCGGGTGAATGTCGCGTAAAACAAGGTAACAAACCGCTCCAGCTCGGATTCGGGCAAATGATTGATGCCAGCCGCGCCCTTGCGTCCGCCGCCTGTGTCGAACTGGCTGCACAATTCATCCGCGCCGGACTTGGTCACCAGCGGCGCACGCACGCTGGCCACATACCCGCCACCTACTCTGGCAGTCAGCACCGCATGCGCTTGCGCCGGCGATTCCACCGCCAGTCGGTTGCCAAACACGCCTGAAATTCGCCGCGCCCACTTTTCGGCCGGCAACATGAAAATGCGGCCGGATGCTCGCACTTCCGTCGCAGTGACGGCGATGGCGCGTGCCATGTCGTCCTGATAGCCCATTTTCAAGGTTGAATAAATGGATGACTCGGCGACAAAGGCAAACGGATCGGCAAACGGACGCAGCGCCCGATACAACTCAGCCGGATCAAAAAACAAGTCATCAAGTGACTCGCCGTAGCCGTTGTAGTTAAGGCATTCGCCAAGCGACTGCAAGTCTGCCATCTGGCCGGATTTCAGCCCAAGCGGCATTGCAGCCTGCCGTGCGGCATCAGCCATATTGTCGCCAAACGCAGCGGTCACCGCCCACGCCAACTGCTTGCCCTGAAGGTGGCGATTCACCAGCAGGCTGGTACAGACATTGGCGTCGGTGTCGATATGCGGCTCGAAATTCGGATGGAGAGGAATATCACCCGGCTGGTGATGGTCGAAATAGCGCACCTGCACACCGGCGGCCAGCAGCCTGTCGAGTGCATCGCGATTTTTCGACAAGGCGATATCGAGTACGGTGACCGCATCGCCAGCCTGAGCACAGACCCGCTTCAGCAAACTGATATCGCGCTTGGGCCCGGTAATCAGCTCGGACTCAATCGGGTCGACCAGACGCAGCTGGTGCAGTGCGCAAATGCCATCGGCATCGCCGTTGAATACGTCAATTGAATGCATGGGAAGTTGCCCTGTCACTCAGAACAAAATGCTGCAAGAAACGGGCCGCTCTATTGCGGCCAATGAGCCGCATGTCATCCCGCTTTATCTGGCGACGCCAAGCTGCTTCGCAGCAAATCCAGCTTGCCACAAAGCATGCGCGTCATGCCGGATACGCCTTGTCGCCCGGTATCGACCACGATATCCGCCACCTCGCGATACAGCGGGTCGCGCTGCTGATAAAGCTCACGCAGTCTGTCCAGCGGGTTTTCTGTTTGCAGCAGAGGACGATTGCGATCGTGCCGGGTGCGCTCATACAGATGCTCCGGCGTGCCCCGCAGGTAAATCACCATCCCGTTGTTACGCAAGTTTTCACGGGTAACCGGCGACAGTACCGCACCGCCGCCGGTAGCCAGCACAATGCCGGACAAGGCAGTCAGTTCGGCGATGACCGTTTCCTCGCGCCTGCGAAATCCTGCCTCGCCCTCGATTTCGAAAATAACCGGGATCTTGACGCCGGTACGTGCCTCAATTTCGTGGTCCGAATCATGAAAGCCATAGCCATAATGCCGGGCCAACAGGCGCCCCACTGTCGTCTTGCCAGCCCCCATCAAGCCTACCAGGTAAAGATTGTCTTGCTTGCTCATGCCGCCATTCTAATGGAGCCCAGCCTGATGGCCGAGTTGCCAGTCATGGTGAAGCCAAATAATCCGGCAAAAAAAAGCGCGGGACAGGCCCGCGCTCTAGATTTGTGTATCGGACGATCAGCGAATCGAAAGACGCTCGTCAAGAATACGCGGCGTAATGAAAATGATCAGCTCGGTTTTAGCGTTTTCCTTGCTGGTGGTCTTGAACAAATTTCCCAGCACGGGCATGTCACCCAGGAACGGAGTCTTGCTGACCGTTGAGCTCTCGCTACCGTCAAAAATCCCGCCCAGGACCAGGGTTTCGCCGTTATTCACACGCACCTGGGTCTTGATCCGCTTGGTATCGATTGCCGGATTGTCGCCAATGTTCGCGATATTGCGTACTGCATCCTTTTGCACCTCGACGGTCAGAATGATCGAGTCATTATTCAGAATCTGCGGATCGACCAGCAAGCACAGGAACGCATCCTTGAACGTCACCGTGGCAACGCCGCCCAGTTGTGCCGGTGGCGTAACGTAGGGAATCTGGGTTCCGTTGAGAATCACCGCCGGCTTTTGATTGGTCGTCATCACGCGCGGGTTGGAAATCACCTTGCCCTTGTTGCCCGCCTCAAGTGCGCGCAACTCCAGGTTCAAAAGGTTGCCGTTGGCCAGATTCAGCAAGGACAAGGCTACCCCTGCCGACCCTACAGCAGAGGGCAGCGCCTGCCCGGCCCCCAGAACGCCCAATTGCTGCTCCTCGCCAGAAACTTTCCCAAGAATCTTGTCGGCCGACACGCCCAAGCGTGCGCCCAGGTCACGGCTCCAGCCATCGGTGGCCACCACCACGCGCGCCTCGATCATCACCTGACGGGCCGGCACGTCCAGACGCGTGAGCAATTCACGTACTTCCTGGATCTTCCGCGCCGTGTCCGTGATGATCAACGTATTGGACTTCAGCTCATAAGTGGCACGGCCCCGCTTGGTCAGGACTTTCTGGTCATTCTCTCCCTCACCTTTCTGGGAAGCCTGGGCCACCGCCGCCCCACCCAAACCTTGCGCCTGCGCCGAGCAATTCACAGCGTTATCTTTCGCCGAGTTGAGGAAGGCGGCAGACGAGAAACCATACAACATGGTTTGCGCCTCATCCGCACGCATGTAGTTGAGTTGAATGTACTCAGTCACGACAGGCTCCAGATCAGCCACGGCTGACAGGGACTCATACTCAAGCCGCTCCCGGGCCAGCAGTTCGTCCCTGGGGGCAATCCGAATCACATTCCCGCTCTGCCGCTTGTCCAGCCCCTTGGTCTGCAGGATGAGATCCAGCGCCTGGTCCCAGGGCACGTCCTTCAGACGCAGCGTGAGATTGCCCGTCACGGTATCGCTGGTAACAATATTGAGGCCCGTGAAATCGGCGATGACTTGCAATACCGAGCGCACCTCGACATTCTGGAAATTGAGCGAGAGCTTTTCGCCCACGTATTTCACCTTGCCATCGGCGGTTTTCTTCTGCGCATCGTCGCTCTGTTTCACTTCGACGATAAAGCTGTTGTCAGTCTGATAAGCAGAATATTCCCAGCCGCCTTTGGGCTGGATCACCATTCGGGTGTTGTCGCCCAGCGCGTACGTTTCAATGATCTGGACCGGCGTGCCGAAATCAGCCACATCCATCCGGCGCTGCAAGGCTTTGGGCAATTCGGTCCCGACAAAATCAACCACGACCCCATTAGCCTGCTGGCGGATGTTGATCCCCGTCTGAGCGTCGGCCAGGGTGGTAACGATGCGTGCTTCGCCGGTGGGGCCGCGGCGGAAATCGATATCGCGAATACTGTGCCGCACCGGACCGCCCGTGGCCTCGGCAAACTGGGGGCTGACGTTGACCGGCCCAGCGCTTGTTGTACCCACCTCGCCCAACGCAACAAACAGTGACTTGCCCTCCACTCTGGCTTCGTATTCAACCGACTTGTTCAGATTCAGCACCAGGCGGGTACGCGTGCCTGCCTGAACCACATTCACACTCGTCAGCGGGCCGAGGTTGGCCTCGACAATGTTGCGGCCCAGGGCATTGCCGGTGTCTGGTAGATCAAGCGCGATACGCGGGGGGTTGCCCACTGTAAAACCCGCTGGCGTGGCCCCCAGTGCGTTCTTGAGATTGACCCGGACGACTACCTTGCCACCCGGCAACGTAGTGGTTTCCACACTCTGTACCGCGTTGGCAGTGATCGGTGCGTCAGCCGCACGCACTGCAAGCGGCAATGCCAGGCCGGCAAGCAGCGCCATGCCGAACAAATGGCGGGCCATGTCCCGGACGGTGCAACGGTCGATATTTATGGGCAATGCGTTCATGTCAGCCTCTTTGGAATTCGGTGGTACAAGGGCGCTTCAATCTGTCCAGGCAAACGGCACGCGGCCGAATGCCCCAAGTCACGCCCATACAATGGGGCGATAGGGAGCCTGCCATCATTCCTGCAAAACCAGGGTGCTGACACGCTCAGTCCAGTCCCCAGCAGCGTCCTGGATAATTTCACGCAAACTTACTTCGCTATCGCTTATCTGCGTGATCAAGCCAAAATTCTGGCCGAGGTAATTGCCTTTCTTGACGTGGTAAATCGAGTTGTCCGGGGCCCGGATCACAGCCTGGACCACACCGCCTCTGGCCATCGTGCCCACCATTTTCAACGACTCAAGTGAAAAACTCTCCAGCGGTTCGCGTGGTCGCGTGAGATCTGGCTGAGTGCCGCTCCCACCCCCGGTTGCCAATTTGCGCGGCTTGAATGGATCGGGCAGATCAAATGCATCGTAGACAAACGGATCGTAAGCCTTGACCTGCGGCAGCGGATCGATTTTGCCCTGCATGTCTTTGCCGCTCTCATTGACAAAGGTCTGCAGGTCATCCATGTCGCCGCTGCAACCCGTCACTAACACGATCGCCAAATATGCGAGGCGCTTCATTTCTTCGCCCCTTTTTTCTTCTTGGCAGCCTCGGCGGCCGCCTTCTTGCGTGCACTTATTTCACCCTCGTCAAGATAACGATAGGTTTTGACGACAGCATCCATATTCAGCACGCCATCCTTGGCGGGCACCATGACAATGTTCTGCAGGGTCACGATACGCGACAGCCTGGCCACATCGCTGACGAAAGCCGCGATGTCATGATAGCTCCCGGTGACCTTGACCCGAATCGGTGTTTCTGCGTAAAACTCCGACACGGTTTCAGCCTCGGGTCTGAACAGCTCGAACTGCAAACCACGCCCCAGTCCAGCCTGGTTGATGTCGGTAATGAGGGCATCCATTTCCTGCTTGTTCGGCAACTGCTTCAGCAAGGCGCCGAACGCCTGATCGATGTCAGCCAGCTGCCGGGTATACGCATCCAGGTTGATGGCCTGATTTTTCTTGGAGATGAAAACGCTGCGCAGCTCATTTTCCTTCTGCTTGATTTCACCCAGCGTATTCATGCCGCCACGCCAATCGAACCACCAGCCCGCCGCGACAATCATCACGCACAGCACGCCCAACGCCGCCAGCTTGGTCGGCATCGGCCAGTCGGCCAGGGTCTTCAGGTCAAGTTTATTGATATCGTCCAGGGTCATGACTTCTTGCTCCCCTTGGCATTCGCGTCATCCGCCCGCTGGCGAGTCTGCTTGATCGTCAGCGTGAATTCGTTGGCGCGAAGATTATTCACCGTGGCCGCCTTGATCTCAATCAGCCTGGGAGACTCAAACCAGGGGGAATCCTCCAGATTGCGCATCAGGGTGGAAACCCGCGCACTAGACTGGGTATAACCACCGATGGTAAGAACATTGCCTGCCTGCCTGATGGATTTCAGATAGAGGCCGTCAGGCAACACGCGAATCATCTGGTCGAACAGATAAACCACCTCTGTCCGGCTGGATTGCAAGGTTTCGACAACCTGCTTGCGTGCCAGCAATGCCTGCGTCTGCTCACGGATTCTCTGGATCTCACCGATCTGTTTGTCCAGCTTGGCAATCTCTTGCTCGAGGTACGCATTGCGCGCCTCCTGCGCCGACTGCTGAGCTGCGATCAGCATATGTCCGAGCGCGACGACAATCACGCCGATCGCTACAGCAACGCCCAGCAAAACATTGAAATGCCGACGGCGCGCGGCACGCGCGAGTTCGCGATGGGGAAGAAGGTTTATGCGGATCATTAAGATTCGAACCTCCGCATGGCAAGGCCGCAGGCAACAAAGAGAGAGGGGGCATCAGCGGCCAATGCCTGTGGCCGAATTTTAGAATTGACCGCCATGTTGGCGAATGGGTTGGCGAGCATCGTTGGCGTTGAGGTGCGCTGGGCGACCACATCGTCGATGCCCGCGATCATGGCCCCGCCCCCTGCCAGCAGAATTTGGTCTACATGCAAAAACTGGGTGGAGGTAGTGAACAACTGAATGGCACGCCCGATTTCCATTGCCAGCGTCTCGCGGTAGGGCTGCAATACTTCTTCCTGATAGCTGTCCGGCAAAGCCCCTTTGCACTTGGCGGTTTCGGCCTCCTCGATACTCATGCCATAGCGGCGGGAAATCTCGACGCTGAGCTGGTTACCGCCGAAAGCATGCTCGCGCAAATACACCGATTCATTGTCATTGAGGATGTTGATGTGCATGTTGTGCGCGCCCACATCGATCATCGCCACAACCAGGCCCGCCCCCTCATCCGGCAACAAATGCGCCACCTGTTCGTAAGCCGTCTGAGTGGCAAAGGACTCCACGTCCAGGACCATCGCCTTGAGACCGGCCGCTTCGCACGCAGCCACTCGATCTTCGACCTTTTCCTTGCGCGCAGCCGCCAGCAGAACTTGCACATCATCCGGACTGGCGGGAGAAGGGCCCAACACCTGAAAGTCCAGATTCACCTCATCGAGCGAGAACGGAATGACCTGATTGGCCTCGGTTTCCACCTGATTCTCCAGGTCGGCCCCCGTCAGACTGGCTGACACCAGGATCTTTTTGGTAATGACAGCCGAGGACGGCAGCGCAAGCGCAACGTTCTTGATCCGCGTGCCGAGATTTTTCCAGGCGATGCCCAAGGTTTCGGCCACCTGATCCAGATTGGCGATGTTGCCGTCCGTCACGGCATCCTTGGGCAGGGGCTCGATCACATAGCGCTCCACCCGCAGCTTGCCCTTGCCCGTATCGGACAACTCAACCAGCTTGACCGAGGTCGAGCTGATGTCCAGACCCAGCAGGGGCGGGCTTTTGGGGGACAACCAGTCCAGGTTGATATTCAGGTGCAAGAGTTTTCCTTTATGCTTCTGCGGGTTGGCGCATTTTGTTGCATTTGTTTTTAAATGCTAGCAACAACGTACGGTTTTTAACAGATTTTTTCAGGCTGTGCCGTAAACCATGAACAACTGTGTCTAATTTCCAACACTACTAACGCCTATAATCAGCGAGAACTTTAGACATGTAATTTAAGGAATCAGATGTTTTCCAAGTGGTGGCATTACGCACTGGCGCTGATCATCAGCTTCGGCGTGGTCGGCATGGCGCTGGCCGGTCTGGCGGCTGCGCTGATTTATCCCAACCTGCCGCCGCTTGAGGCGCTGACCGATTACAAGCCCAAGTTGCCGCTCCGCATTTACACGGCCGATGGCGCGCTGATAGGCGAATTCGGCGAGGAACGCCGCGCTTTCGTCGCCATCGGTAACGTGCCGGATTACATGAAGCAGGCGATCATTGCCGCCGAAGACGAGCGTTTCTACACCCATGGCGGCGTGGATACGCTGGGGGTGCTGCGTGCCGCAGGTTCCAACCTCATGTCAGGCGGCGTCAAGGAAGGGGCTTCGACCATTACCATGCAGGTCGCGCGCAACTTTTTCCTGTCAAACGAAAGAACCCTCACCCGCAAGCTGTCCGAAGCCATGCTTGCGATGAAAATCGAGCACAACCTGTCCAAGGACAAGATTCTTGAGCTCTACATCAATCAGATTTACCTTGGCCAGCGCGCCTATGGTTTCGAGGCCGCAGCGCGCACCTACTTCGACAAGCCCATGAAGGAATTGTCGCTGGCCGAATTTGCCATGCTGGCAGGCCTGCCCAAAGCGCCCTCGCGCTACAACCCGGTGGTCAATTTCCCGCGGGCAAAGGCCCGTCAGGAATACGTGCTGGGGCGCATGCGCACCCTCAAGTTCATCGACCAGCCAACCTGGCAGGCCGCCGTCAATCAAAAGCTGGTCATTCGCCAATCGCGCCGCCACGCCGACGTGTCGGCCGATTACGCGGCCGAAATGGTGCGTCAGGCACTGTTCGAGAAATACGGCGAATCAATTTACAGCTCGGGCTTCAAGGCCATCACCACCCTGGTGCGTTCACAGCAGGTCTCCGCCAACCAGTCGGTGTGGCAAGGTATCGCCGATTACGATCAGCGCCACGCCTACCGCGGACCGGAAAAACAGATCAGCCTGCCAAGCAACCCCGCGCAGCGCGAAACGGCCATCGCCCAAGTGCTGGCCGACCTGGCGCCGGTGAGCGACATACTGCCCGCAGTGGTGCTAAAAGCGGATGCGAATCTGATCCGCGCCAAGCTGGACGACGGCAGCGTAATCGACATTTCCGGCCATTCGCTCAAATGGGTAGCCAACTGGACCGCCGGCAAAAAAGGCCGCCAGCTCAGCCCGGGGGCGGTTGTGCGCGTGCAGGCAGTGGGCAGCAAGCCGGCATGGCGGCTGGCTCAACTGCCTGAAGTGGAGGCCGCCCTGGTCGCCGTGAATCCGAATAACGGCGCCATCACCGCACTGGTCGGGGGCTTCGACTTCAATCGCAACAAGTTCAACCACGTCACTCAGGCCTGGCGGCAACCCGGATCGAGCTTCAAGCCTTTTATCTACTCAGCAGCCCTGGAAAAAGGTTACACCCCGGCCACCATCATCCAGGATACGCCGCTATCGTTGAGCGCCGAAGAAACCGGCAGCGCCGCCTGGGAGCCGAAAAACTACGACGGCAACACCAGCGGGCCGGTGCGCATGCGTACTGCATTGACCAAGTCGCTCAACCTGGTTTCGATCCGAATTCTGCAAGGCATCGGTCCCGAATACGCGCGCGATTACATCAGCCGCTTCGGCTTTGACCCTGCGCGCCACCCGCCCTACCTCACCATGGCGCTGGGCGCCGGTGGCGTGACGCCGCTACAGATGGCCGCGGCCTATGGCGTATTCGCCAACGGAGGCTATGGCGTCAATCCCTATCTCATCGACAAGGTATATGACAAGGATGGACGCCTGCTGATGCAGTCCAGCCCGCGGCAAGCCGGCGGCAACGCACCGCTTGTGATCGACCCGCGCAATGCCTGGCTGATGACCAGCATGATGCAGGACGTGGTTCGCGCCGGCACCGCCGCGAGCGCCGGACGGCTTGGCCGTAGCGATCTGGCCGGCAAGACCGGCACCACCAACGATGCCCGCGACACCTGGTTTGCCGGATACAGCCCCGACCTGGTGGCGATTGCCTGGATGGGCTACGACCAGCCGCGTTCGCTCGGAAAAAGGGAAACGGGCGCGCAATCGGCCCTGCCCATCTGGATCAACTTCATGGGAACCGCGCTCCGGAATGTGCCGCAACGCGGCTGGCCCATGCCGGAAGGCCTCATCAGCGTACGCATCAACCCGTCGACAGGCGCCCGCATGGCCGGCCCCGCGCTGGACAGCGTGCTGGAAACCCTGCTGGGGAACAACGCACCGGGCATGGTCGAGCACTTCTATCAGGAATTCCCGCCAGCCGATCCGCATGCCCCAAGCTGGGACAATGAGGCAGACCAGCCCGCCTTCCCGCCCTTATGAAACATCAGGACATGCGCCGCCGCATTGCGCATGCCGCGGCCCGCATCCTCGCCGAAGACAGCAGCCTCGACTACGGCAGCGCCAAGCGCAAGGCGGCGCGCCAGCTCGGCGCCCCCGACAGCGGCAGCCTGCCCGACAACCAGCAGGTCGAGGAGGCACTGCGCAGCTATCAGGCGCTTTATCAGGCCGACGAAACCCGCGCCCAGCTCTTGCTGCTGCGCCAGGTCGCCATCGAATACATGGAGCGCCTGGCCGACTTCGACCCCCACCTCACGGGCGCCGTGCTGAACGGCACCGCCGGACGCCACACCATCATCAACCTGCAGCTGTTCACCGATCGGCAGAAGGACGTCGAATTCCTGCTGATGGCGCTGGCCGTGCCCTATCAGACCGCCGAACACCGCACGACAGATTCACCCGCACGCATCTTCCCCCGCTTTGCCATCGACGACCCGCGCGCAAGCATCGAACTCATCGTCTACCCCGCCACCGAACTGCGCGGCATGAAACGCCTGCAGGCCGACGGCCGCCCCCGCCGCGTACGCCTGGCCCAGGCCAGAACCTTGGCCTGACGACAATTCGAATTCGCTAAACAGCGAAACACAACACCTAAAAGCACGCGCAGCCCCCCTGTACGGAATCATTTTCGAATGTGTTTTTCCCTGTGCCCATCCATCCCCCCGCCTTTTCCCAGAGAATCTGGCAAATAAAGCGCCAGCCGCATTGCATGCGACCTGCAGAAGTGCTTTACTGAAAGCGTGGTTGGCACGCATTGCACAGTAAGGACGGTCACCGTCGATATCGCCGATCAGGGTGTAAGTGAGTAGTTGTTTTTTATGTGTTTGACTAGAAAAGGAGAGGCATGATGAAAAATCTGTTTTTGGGTATGCAGCGCTTTCTGAAAGATGAAGAGGGCGTGACTGCCATTGAATACGGCTTGATTGCAGCGCTGATTGCTGTGGTGATCATCACGGCGGTACAGTTGGTGGGAACCAACTTGAACGAAGTGTTCAATGAGGTTGCTGACAAACTGGGCGGCGCCGTTTCGTAAGTTTGGCGGCGTAATCGCCGCCTTGACCACACGCACTGCGACGGCCACAAAGTTGCTGGGCGTGTCGGTTGCGGGTTTGCCCCTTGGAAAAGGGAGCGCCTGATCCCGTAATGAAGGGGTCGCGTGGCGCGCGCATTGGCATTGGTAAATGTGGTGTGTAAATGGATGGAATAAGTGTTGGGGTGCTGGCAGGCCTTTTGCTGACAGCGGCATGGCACGACATTAAAAGTCACCGTATTCCGAATCTGCTGATTCTGGCCGGTGCGTTGACAGGAGTGTTTCTGCGCGCATGGCTGGAAGGCTGGCTTGGCGTGGCGCTGGCAATTGAAGGCTTCCTGGTTGGGCTGGTTGTTTTGCTGCCCTTCTACATTTTTCGCATGCTGGGAGCCGGCGATGTCAAATTGATGGCTATGGTGGGGGTGTACCTCGGACCGTGGGGCGTGTTGGGCGCGTTGCTGGCCACGTTCCTTGCAGGCGGCGTGCTGGCCGTGGCGGTTGCCATGCAAGCCGGCGCGTTGGGCCGCATGGCCCACAACCTGAAATTGATGGCTTTTGGCAGCATGTTGAGAATAAGCGAGGGCAAAGCGCCATCCGTGGATGACTTGCCCGAATCGGTGGGCAAACTGCCCTATGCCGTGGCCATCGCGGCGGGCACCTTGGGCTATGTTGCCTGGCGATATACGAAATGATCTGCGGCGTACTGCAGAGCAGAAAATGGATGCAAAACACGACTTCCCGCAGAGAAACCAGCCTGTGCTTTCTATGTTCGCACCAGTGAGGCTCGTTTTTCCTCTGCGAACGAGCGGCCTGAATGATGCAGGCCTGATACAACGATTACACGCATGATTGACGATCATATTGAAAACGAAGGGGATGGCAGATGAAAAATCCAAGAGCATTGCTAATGGTTGTGATCGCGGTCGTGCTTGCTTTGGGCGCGGTCGTTCTGGCGTCTCGCTGGGTATCGCAACAAGCCACGATGGCATCGAGCAAGGTGGCCGTCGCCGCCCTGGATCTTGACCTGGGCACCCGACTGACGCCTGAGCTGATCAAGATGGTGGACTGGCCGACGGCCAGCCTGCCCGAGGGCGCCATCCAGGACGCCAAAACGCTCGACACGCGCGTCATCAAGACCAGCCTGCTGCGCGGCGAGCCCATCCTGGAGGCCAAGCTGGCGCCGCTCGGCGCCAAGGGCGGCCTGTCTGCGGTCATCGGCGAAGGCAAGCGCGCCATTACCGTGCGCGTCAACGATGTGATCGGCGTGGCCGGCTTCGCCCTGCCCGGCAACTATGTCGACATCGTGGTCAACACCGAAGACGAAAGCGCGAAGACGCAAGCCATGAGCAAAACCGTTTCCAAGATCGTGCTGGAGCAGATCCTGGTGCTGGCCGTGGCGCAGGAAGCCAGCCGCGACGAAACCAAACCCCGCGTAGTGAATGCAGTGACCCTGGAGGTCACCCCGGAACAGGCCGAAAAGCTGGATCTCGCGCGCAGCGTGGGCACCTTGTCGCTGGTGTTGCGCAACCAGGTGGATAACAGCCCGGCAAACACCGAAGGCGCCACCAAGCAGAGTCTGCTCAAGGGGGACGACGCCACCCCGGCACCCGAGGTCAAGACCGTCGTGAAAAGAACCGTGATCTACCGCCAGCCGACCGCGCCTGCAGCCCCCGCGAAAGAATCGCCGGCAAGCGAACAGGTGGACGTTATCCGCGGGATGGAAAAATCGAGCCAGTCATTTTAGGCGCCAGCCAAACCCTTCGTAGAAATGCATATCCGTGCAAGAGAGGAATAGTCATGAACGAAAAGAATTGCTCGCATAACGGGCTGCGGAAAATCGGGGGCAAAACGCTGGCCGTGGCCGTCGGCGCCATTCTGGGGCTGACCCCCATGGCACCAGCCGCGCTGGCAGCCACCCCGCCCATCGAAGTCGCGCCCCCGGTGACCACGATCGAGTTCGCGCCCCTGGTCACCGCCACCGTGGGAAAATCCACGCTGCTCAAGCTGCCCGCTCCTGCCGCCCGAATTTCCGTGGGCAATCCCGCAGTGGCCGATGTCATCCTGCTCAACCCCAGGGAAATCTACCTGCTGGGCAAGGCGATCGGCACCACCAACCTGATTTTATGGAGCAAGACCGGCGAGAGCACCGTGGTCGATGTGGTGGTGGAAGGCACCAGCATGCTCCAGGCCAAGCTGCAGCAACTGCTGCCCGGGGAGAAAAACATCAAGGTGAGCACCGCCGCCGACTCGCTGGTATTGACGGGCGTCGTATCCGATGCGGTCAAGGCCGATCGCGCCATGGGGCTGGCCGAAGCCTACGCGGGCAAAAAAGTGGTCAACATGCTTCAGGTCGCCGCGCCCCAGCAGGTGATGCTGGAAGTAAAGATCGCGGAAGTCTCCAAGAACCTGCTCGACAAACTCGGCGTGGAGATCACCGGCGCAAAGACCAACGGAAGCTGGACCTACACGTTATTGTCCCAATTCCTGAGCAGCGGGGCCGGCTCATTGATCGCCACGAACGGCCTCGAGGGCGTGACCATCGACGCCCAGAAAACGGATGGCCTGGTCAAAATCCTGGCTGAGCCCACCATCATGGCGATCAGCGGCCAGGAAGGCTCGTTCCTGGCCGGCGGCAAGATATTCATTCCCGTTCCCCAGTCCGGCACGGGCGGCACCACCATCACCCTGGAAGAGAAAGAGTATGGCGTAGGGCTGAAATTCACCCCGACCGTGCTGGAAGGCGGACGCATCAACCTGGTCGTGACGCCCGAAGTGTCGGAAGTCTCGTTGACCGGAACCACCGTCAGTATCGGCAGCAGCAGCAGCATCCTGCCCTCCATCACCACCCGGCGCGCGTCCACCACCGTTCAACTGCATGACGGCCAGTCCTTCGCCATCGGCGGCCTGATCAAGAACAACATCACCGAAACCGTCAAGGCGTTCCCGATTCTCGGGGAAATTCCGATTCTGGGCGCCCTGTTCCGCAGCAGTGAATTCCAGAACGATCGCAGCGAATTGATGTTCGTCGTGACGCCGCGTCTGGTGAAGCCCCTGCCCCCGGACTACAAGCTGCCAACGGACGCCTTCGTTGAGCCCACCCGCGCCGAATTCTTCCTGGGAAACAAGCTGGAAGGCGCACCCAGGCCCGAGTCCCGGCTGGCGCCTGCGCCCAGCGCCGCCGATATCAAACCGCAAAGCGGTCCCAGTGGCTTTGAGATGAAATAAGGAGAAGAGCATGCACAACACCATACTCAAAACCGCTCTGGCGAGTCTGATGGCATCGGCGGGGCTGATTGCCTGCGCCCCCACCACGCCCCATCTGGATACCCGATTCGGCGACGCGGTCAACACCGCCAAGGCCCAGCAAACCATCAATCCGGATGCCTCTCTGAACACCGATCCGGTGGCTGGACTGGACGGTCAGGCGGCCAACGCGGTGATTGACCGCTACCACAAGTCTTACGAAAAGCCGCCCGCACCCGTTGACGTGTTCACCATCGGCGTCGGCTCCAGCACGACCAGTAGCAGCGGCACCGCACGCTGACACTCGATACGTCCGGGCCAGTCTGAGATCAGGATGAGGCAGATGAATCGCATGCCGGGTTCGAGAAACCGCCAGCGGGGCGCGGTGGCCATTGTCGTCGGGCTCTCGATGTTCGCTCTGATTGGCATACTCGCCCTGGTGGTCGATCTGGGGCATCTGTATATCGCCAAGACCGAATTGCAGAATGCGGCCGACGCCGCCGCCCTGGCGGGCGCAAAAAAACTCAATGGGAAACTTGACGGCGTAAATGCGGCCGTCGCAGACGCCATCGCACTGGCACAGGAAAATCGCTACGATTTCTCCAGGCCGGTCGACATTAGCATCGCCGACATCTGGCTCGGCAACTGCCCGTATGATGGTTGCATGATGGCCGCATCCAGCGTGACCTCCGATGCGCTGGCGGTGGACAAGACCTTCCTCAAGATCGACACCGGAAATCGTGAGCTGAATGCCTGGTTTGCCCGGATATGGGGCGTCGATCAAACCCGCACCTTCGGCATGGCGGTAGCCGGACGGTATGAAGTTGAAATCACCCCCATCGGCATCTGCGGGCTGACCGACGATCCGGCCAACCCCCGTGACAACGAACTGGGATTCGAGCGCGGCGTGGCTTACCGACTTTCCGATGCCAACCCGATCGGGCCGGGCACCATGTTCTGGATTGATCCCGTCGCCACCACCCCGGGCACCTGCAGCGGGGATGTTCCTGCCATGCTGCCCTATATGTGCAGCGGCAAGATTGCCTTCACGCCGGAAGTGGGCAGCAATGTCTATACCAACACCGGCATTTCGACGCCCCAGCTTGAGGCGCTCGACTCGCGCTTTGGCCTCGATAACCCGTCCCAAAGCAAATGCGACCCGTCTACAGCTCGCGCCGATCAGAACACCAGGCAATATGTTTGCGTCAACGCAACCGGCAGTAACGGGTGTGTGAAAAGCAACAGTCCCCTGGCGCTGGACGATGGCACAAGCGTTCCCGGCCTCTGGATGGCGCCCGATCCCGTTCGCCAAAGCATACGCTTCGTGGAAATTGGCGGGGTCAACCGGCCCGTCCCCCTGGCCAGCCGCACATTCCAGGACTACGGCGTACTGTGGTCGCGCTATCGTCCGCCGGGCACAACGGTTTCGCAGTGGTCATCCCTGTATGGCGGGGCGGCAACGAATTACCCGGAGGACTCGCCTTACGCACAGGACAGCGGCGCCTTTTTCCAGCAGCCCCCGATAGTGCGACGCCCAGGGGAAGCTGGGCGCCGCTTGCTTCATGTGGTTGTGGTCGAGTGCAAAGCGTCAGGGGGCATATGCGCGGAAGCCAAGGTTCTGGGGGTCGGCAGGTTTTTTATGCAGCGACAGACCGATGCCAGCGGCAGCACCGGACGCGACATCTATATCGAGTTCGGCGGGCTGCTGGCCCCCCCCCTCATCCCGGCCGACATCCGTCTGTACCGGTAAGCGCGCATGAAGCTCAGTTCCTTTCAAGCAAGACAAACAGCGCGTCTCCCCAAACCCCAGTTTGGCGTGGCGGCAGTGGAATTCGCGCTGGTCATCATTTTGCTGCTGATCATCGTGGCCGGGGTGATCGAGTTCGGGCGCGCGTTCTGGTATTACAACGCGCTGACCAAGGCAACCCGTGACGGGGCGCGTTTCATGTCGGACGCGTCAAGCGCAACCATCGGCAACTCGGTCGCCGTCGCCGAGAATATGGTCGTCGCCGCAGCGAATGCGGCGAGCGTACCGGGATTCAACAGCAGCCACGTTGACGTGACGTGCGATGGCGCGACCTGCGCAAACGGCACGGCACCGGCAAGCGTGCGGGTGGCAATCACTGGTTATAGCGTCACGATCGGCGGCTGGTTCCCCATTTTCCTGCCGACGGGCGGAATCAGCTCGTTTACGCGCGAACTCGCACCCGCAACTACCATGCGCTACATGCACTAGGGGCCCGGCAATGATTTATTTACGGGATTTCAGGCAATCAGGTCGCGCGCCCCAGCGAGGGGCCGCCGCAGTAGAGTTCGCGCTCATCGCCACGGTGTTTTTTACACTGCTGCTCGGCATTTTCGAATTCGGTCGTTTCATGTACCTGTGGAGCTCGTCCCAGGAGGTCACCCGCCGTGCCGCTCGGGAGGCCGTGGTGCTTTGGGTGAGCCAGGCCGGCACAGCCAAAAACCGGGCGCTGTTCGGTGGTGCCAGCCTGCCCGCCGGCGCCGAAATCACGGCCGACAAAATCACGATTCAATATCTGAATGCGGCGGGAAACCCTGCAAGCCCCTTGCCTTCCGACCCGGAAGACAATATGTCCGCCTGCCTGGATATGGACCGGGTAGCCAGTTGTATTCGCTACGTCGAGGCCAGCGTAACCACGCAATACGTTCCGATGATCGGGCTGTTTGCGTTTTTGGCTATCGACCTCCCCCCTTCCACGGTGACCATGCCCGCCGAAAGCCTGGGATATGCGCCTTACTCCTATTGAGAAACCAGAAACGCACACACTACGAAAGGACAGTTCGTTGAAAATCGCAGTCATATCGGCAAGCAAGACCAACCTGGAAGCGATCCGTCAGGTGCTTTCGGGCGAAGGTGCACTTGCCCGTGCCGTCTTGCTGATCCATGGCGGCATGGAGCACCTCGGCCCGGTGGCGGACCAGGAGCGGCCCGATCTGTTCATTCTGGATGCGCTGTGTCACGGGCCGGAAGACCTTGCGGCCGTGGAGCAATCGACATCGCGCCACCCCAGCATGGCCTTCATCATTCTGTGCGAAAGCCAGTCGCCCGAGCTTCTGCTTCAGGCCATGCATATCGGCGTGCGCGATGTGCTGGCCTCCCCGGTGTCTCCCCCGGCACTGCTGGCGGCGGTAGAGCGCCTTGAGCGCAAGACGGCGGCAGTCGCAGCACCGCTGCACAAGGGCAGGGTGCTGGCATTCATCCCGTGCAAGGGCGGCAGCGGCGCGACGTTTCTGGCTGCCAATCTGGGCTACATGCTGGCAGCGGAACAGGATAAAAAGGTGGCGCTGCTCGACCTGAACCTGCAATTCGGCGATGCGTCGCTATTCGTGTCCGACCACGTGCCGCCCAATACGCTGGCCGACGTGGCCAGCAACATCACGCGACTGGATGCTTCGTTTCTGGCCTCTTCCATGGTGGAGGTGCTGCCGAATTTTGGCGTGCTGGCCGCGCCCGAAGATCCCGAGCGCGCTGCCGAGGTCAAGCCGCAGCATATCGAGGTGCTGCTGAATCTGGCCCGCGCGCACTACGATTACGTGATTCTGGATATCGGCCGCACGCTCGATGCCACCAGCGTAAAGGCGCTGGACCACACCGACCAGATTTTCCTGGTGCTGCAGGAAACGCTGCCATTCATTCGCGACGCCAAACGCTTGCTCCATGCCCTGCATGGTCTGGGCTATGGCCGGGAAAAAATCCATCTGCTCATCAACCGCTACGAAAAGGGCGGGGACATTCGCCTGGAGGACGTTGAGCGCACGCTGGAGATCAAGGTATCCCACACCATCCCCAACAGCTTCGAAGCCGTATCCAAATCGGTCAACCAGGGTGTGCCGATCGTGCAAGTCGCCAGGCACGACCCGGTGACCCGGGCTTTGCGGGAGATGATGGATGAGCTTGTGGCCGGCGGCGAATCCCCAAAAGGGAGCTGGCTGTCGCATTTACTGCATAACGCCTGACGTATGAACGTCGGCTTGGAAGCATTCTGAATTGAAAGGGGCACCGAATCATGTCGCTACGTGACAGGCTGGAAGACATCAAGAACGACACCGCGGAAACACCGGTTGTCCGTCATGCCAAGATGGGCGAAACCAAGGCCTATCAGGAACTGAAATCGCGCATACACCGCAAGCTGCTCGAGCGGGTCGACCTGTCCATCATGGAGAGCATGTCGCCCGAGCAGTTGCGAACAGAACTCAAAACCATCGTGGAACGCCTGCTTGCCGAAGAAACGCTGGCGATCAACGAAACCGAGCACCGGGATCTGGTGCGCGACATCCAGCACGAAGTGCTGGGGCTGGGGCCGCTTGAGCCCCTGCTGGCCGATCCGGGCATTTCGGACATCCTGGTGAACACTTTCCGGCAAGTCTATGTCGAGCGCGGTGGGCTGCTGGAACAGACCGACGTGCGTTTCGAGAACGATGCGCATCTGATGAAGATCATCGACAAGATCGTGTCCGGCATCGGCCGCCGCGTGGACGAATCCAGCCCGATGGTGGATGCCCGTCTACCGGACGGCTCGCGGGTGAACGCCATTATCCCGCCGCTGGCGGTGGACGGCCCGATCATGTCGATTCGCCGGTTTGCCGTGCAGCCTTTGATGATGGATGACTTTCTGCGCTTCAAGAGCCTGACGCCGGGCATGGCCGAGGTGCTTGAAGGGCTGGTCAAGGCAAAAGTGAATTTGCTGATTTCCGGTGGCACCGGCTCCGGCAAAACCACCCTGCTCAATATTCTGTCCGGCTATATTCCGGCCAGCGAGCGTGTCATCACCATCGAGGATGCGGCAGAACTGCAACTGCAGCAGCCGCATGTGGTGCGCCTGGAAACACGCCCGCCCAACATCGAGGGCAAGGGCGAGGTGACGCAGCGCATGCTGGTCAAGAACAGTTTGCGCATGCGCCCGGACCGCATCATCGTGGGCGAGGTGCGCAGCGCCGAGGTGCTCGATATGCTGCAGGCGATGAACACCGGCCACGAAGGCTCGATGGTCACGATCCACGCCAACAGCTCGCGCGACTCGCTGACCCGCCTGGAAAGCATGATGTCCATGGCGGGCTTCAACCTGCCGCCCAAGGCCATGCGGCAGCAGATCAGTTCAGCCCTGACCGCGGTGATCCAGATTGCACGGATGACGGACGGCAAGCGCAAGATCGTCAGCCTCCAGGAAATTACCGGTATGGAAGGTGACATCATCACCCTGCAGGAAATTTTCACTTTCGAGCAAACCGGCGTGGCGCAGGACGGAGCGGTTCTGGGCCATTACAAGGCAACCGGCATCCGCCCGAAATTCGTCGAGCGCCTGCGGATGCGCGGCATTGCGCTGTCCGAAGAACTGTTCGACCCGACCCGCTTGTCCGAATAGGAGGTTCGCGTGGATTATCTCTACTACCTGTTCGTCGTATTGGGATTCCTGGCTGTGGTGCTGTTCCTGGAAGGATCGTATCTCGCCTGGAACGCCTACAAAGGACCGGAGGCGCAACGAATCGCAAAACGGCTGCGGGCCATGTCCGGTGGGGCGGGGACCGAGGCCGCCTCCCTGGTCAAGCAACGTCTGCTTGCCCAAAGCCCGGTTCTGGAACGCCTGCTGCTGCAGATTCCGCGTGTTCATCACCTCGACAGGCTGCTGGTTCAATCCGGCTTAAGCCTGAACGTGGCCGGCTTCATCGGCCTGACGCTGGCCGCGGCCGTGGTGGGCTACATCCTGGCAATAGTCATCAACCTGCCTGTTTTCACGGCGGTTTTTATCGCCATAATCGCTGCCACGCTGCCTTTTTTCTATGTCCTGAACGCCAAGCAAAAACGGCTGGACACCATCGAGCAGCAACTGCCTGATGCGCTCGATCTGATGGCTCGTGCCATGCTGGCGGGCCACGCCTTTCCGAGCGCACTGAAAATGGTGGGGGATGAAATGTCCGAACCGGTTTCGGGAGAGTTCCGCATCGTTTTCGATGAGATCAACTACGGCATTCCGGTGCAGGATGCGCTGACCAACCTGGCCACCCGGGTGCCCAGCACCGATCTGCGCTATTTTGTGATTTCGGTGCTGATCCAGCGCGAAACCGGCGGCAACCTGTCCGAACTGCTCGGCAACATCAGTGCGCTGATCCGTGCCCGCCTGAAACTGCTTGGGACGGTGCGCGTGCTAACGGCCGAGGGCCGTTTGTCGGCCCAGATTCTGACCCTGCTGCCCTTTGTACTGGCCATCGTGCTGAATATCGTCAATCCAAAATTCATGCGTGTGCTGTGGACCGATCCGGCGGGCATCCAGATGGTGGGGGGAGCGCTCGTCCTGATGGTTCTGGGCATCTTCTGGATGTGGCGCCTCATCAAGATACGGGTATGAACAAAATCAGACGGGCAAGCAAACCATGAACATGTTACAAATTTTTTACCTGACACTGGTGTTCGTGGCCGTTTTCGTGGTCGCGCTGGTGATCTTGTTGCAACTAGGCCCGCGTCCGGTTCAGGCACGGCTGGACAAGTTGTCCGGCGTTGGGGGGGGCGCACCCGGCAGCAAGGCCTCCGAGGCGGCTGACTGGATCCATCGCATCATCAAGCTGACCGGCCCGCTCGCCAAACTTTCCCTGCCCAAAGAGGGCTGGGAAGGTTCGCAGTTGCGCATCCATTTCATGAATGCCGGCTACCGCAGCGCAACCGCACCGGGCCTGTTTTTCGCCGCGAAGTCGCTGCTGACGTTCGCATTGCCTGGCCTGCTGATTCTGTATTTCGTGATCGCCGGATCGAAATTGCCCCCCAACACCGTTCTGGGCCTGCTGGTTGGTTCAGCCGCTTTGGGCTACTTCCTGCCGAACGTCTTTCTGGCGCGGCGCATCGCCAACCGCAAGCGCGAGATTTTCGAGAGCTTCCCCGACGCCATCGACTTGATGACGGTTTGTGTCGAGGCCGGACTGGGCCTGGATTCGGCGCTGAACCGAGTAGGCGAGGAAATGCACCTGACCAGTCCGATCCTCGCGGAAGAATTGCATCTGGTGAACCTTGAATTGCGTGCCGGCAGTTCGCGCGAGAAAGCCCTGCGCAATCTGGCCTTGAGAACGGGCGTGGAGGAGGTGGACACGCTGGTAGCCATGCTGGTGCAGTCGGATCGCTTCGGCACCAGTGTGGCCGATGCCCTGCGCGTTCATTCCGAAAGCCTGCGCACCAAGCGCAGGCTGCGCGCAGAAGAGGCGGCGGCCAAAATTCCGCTGAAACTGCTCTTCCCCCTGATTTTCTTCATCTTCCCGTCGATGCTGCTGGTTCTGCTGGGGCCAGCATTCATCAGCATCTTCCGTACCCTGCTGCCCACCATGGGAGGGCAGTAATGCGCTATAAAGGCTATAAAGAGAGCGGTAAGCTTCTGGCACAAACGTCAGAACAAATAAATGGAGTTCAATCATGAAAACCAGACAGGTGATTCTGCCGGCAATTTGTTGCCTTCCTTTCTTCACGGGTTGTGCATCCCATCAGTCGGCGAGCGTCGAATCGTGGACGATCAAGCCCATGGCAAACATCAGGCATTCCAGCGACAAGCCGGAGGCTCTTTACCAATTGGGGCGTTACTATCAGGGGCAGAATCGCCATGAACTGGCAATTTCGGCTTACCAGCGGGCGCTTGTAGCCGACAGTCATTTTGCCGAGGCGCATAATGGTCTGGGCGTGGTGTACTCCATGCAGGGTCGGCACAAGGAGGCCATTGAGGCATTCAGGACGGCCGCGCAACTCGAGCCCAAGGCTTCGCATATTTACAGCAACCTCGGCCACGCCTACTACGCTCAGGGGCTTTACGCCGACGCGATCGTGGCACTGCAATATGCGACTGCCCTCGACCCCACCAACCAGCGGGCCCTGAACAACCTGGGGCTGGCCTATGCCAAAGCCGGAAACCCCGGAGGTTCCACACTGGCATTCGCCAAGGCGGCAAATGCTCAAGCGGCGCCCGCACCGGCCACTGAAGGGGCGCCAGCCCCCCACTCCATTGCGCAAAGCGCGCCTGGCAAGGTCGTTCACGACGCGACGCCCGCGGCAGCCGCACCGCAGGTGGCTACAGTCGAGCCCCTTTCACACAAGCCAACGCCCCCCGCCCATTCCGGCGGCATCATTACCCAGACGGCCTCCGGCAATGCCGTCCCCGTCACGGAAAGCCGCTTCAAGGTCGTGCAGATGACGCCGCATGTCTATGAATTGCGCGAGCGGAACCCTGCACCTGTCAAAACACTGGCCACCACCGACAATCCGCCTGTCGCACCCGGCGCCCTCGCGAAGAAGCCGCGGATTGAGGTTTCCAATGGTAATGGAGTAACCGGCATGGCCAAAAAGGTCGGCGGATTCCTGCGGGATGGGGGCTATCACGCTGCACGCCTGACCAACCAAAAGCCGTTCCGGGTGAAGTTGACACAGATTCAATACCGCGATGGTTACCAGACGCAGGCACGGCAATTGCAATCAAGCCTGCCGGGGCAGCCCGCGATGATCATGAGCAATGACATGAATGCCGATATTGGTGTTCGCTTGCTGCTGGGCAAAGATATCGCGCGGCATACGGCCTATTTCGACAGCAAGCAGGGAAAGGTTCGGCTTGCCCAGAACAAACCGGGGGGTGACTAAGCAGGCAGGGATGACAAGGACTGGCTTCTGCCTTCACCGCAGAGACAGCGTGTTTAAAGTAGTACGCGTGTGTTTTTTAACTTTAACCGAAGGGAGCATGGAATGACTGATTTCAAACACATTATCGAACCGGAAAGAATCGGCTTGTGGGCTGCGGTGGCATTTGTGATTGCGCTGCTGGCGCTGGTGACTGCACTTGTCGTGAACAATCGCACCAATGACATGATGGCCGCCACGCAACTGCAAATTCTGATGCTTAACAAGAAGATTGAAGATGCGAACAAACAAGCCCCTGCCGCCGTGCCGGAAATGGCACCGGCAGCGGAGGCTGTCACACCGGAAGAGATGGACCAGTAATACTCAATTGCTGCGCTTCATTCTCCGGGAGGGGCCGCCCCCTCCCGGAAGTTTTATTTTGATGTTTTAAGGTAGCGCGCTGCATCGCGCGCGAAGTAGGTCAGTACGCCATCCGCGCCTGCCCGCTTGAACGCCAGCAAGGCTTCCAGCACGCAGGCCTTCTCATCCAGCCAGCCATTCTGCGCGGCGGCTTTCAGCATCGCATATTCACCGCTGACCTGATACGCGTAGGTCGGCGCACCATAGGCATCCTTGACGCGGCG
The DNA here is from genome assembly GCA_002424845.1 of Thiobacillus denitrificans. Taxonomy (GTDB): domain Bacteria; phylum Pseudomonadota; class Gammaproteobacteria; order Burkholderiales; family Thiobacillaceae; genus Thiobacillus; species Thiobacillus denitrificans_F. The sequence continues at coordinate 60,423 of DILD01000036.1, forward strand.
AATGACGTCAAGATAAGGCATACCCGGCTTGACCATGACCATGTCCGCCCCCTCCTGCAGGTCCATTCCGACTTCCCACAAGGCTTCGTCGCTGTTGGCCGGATCCATCTGGTAGGTGTATTTGTTGCCCTTGCCCAGGTTGGCGGCTGAACCGACCGCATCGCGAAACGGACCGTAAAAGCTGGACGCATACTTGGCCGCATAGGCCAGGATGCGGGTATGAATATGGCCGGCACCCTCGAGCGCAGCACGCAGGGCGGCGACGCGGCCATCCATCATGTCGGATGGCGCGACGACATCGGCGCCCGCCTGGGCATGCACCACTGCCTGTCGCGCCAGTACGGCAACGGTCTCGTCGTTCAAGACATAACCTGTCCCGTCAATCAGGCCATCCTGACCATGGCTGGTGTAGGGGTCGAGCGCGATGTCGGTGATGATGCCCAGTTCGGGGAAGCGCGCTTTCAGCGCCGCCACGGTGCGCGGCACCAGGCCATCCGGATTCAAGGCCTCTTCAGCACCCAGGCTTTTCAGGCTGGCATCGATGACCGGAAACAGCGCCAGCGCGGGAATACCGAGCTGGACGCAGTCTTCAGCCACCGGCAACAACAGATCGATCGAGAGCCGCTCGACTCCGGGCATCGACGCCACCGACTCGCGCCGATTCTGTCCATCCAGCACGAACACCGGATAAATCAGGTCGCTCGACGTAAGTGTGTGCTCACGCATCAGGCGACGGGAAAAGTCATCGCGGCGCATGCGGCGCATGCGCGTTGCGGGGAAAGCGGAAAAGGGCAAACTCACAACGCGCTCCTCATGACTTTAAAGGCTTTCACGGGTTTGAACCCGTAGCACAAAAGGGTCAAGGCGCGGCCGCTGGGCGCCCTTCGCCCGCCCTCTTGCGGCGAAAAAGTCGTTAGGGACATCCGGGCGGCCGGAAATTGGCCAAATGGCAGATTCACGAATTTCTCCAAAATTTCCCAGGCTGGACTGGAACTATTTCAAAATAAATCTACTCTGATTAAGTAGACGGTCTTGCATCGTCTCCCGCTTCTCCTCCCTGAGCGGGGTGCCTTAATCCCCTTAAGGCATTTCTGGCCCCGATCCCTCCCTTGGTCGGGGCCTTTTTATTGTACGCGGCATAAGCGCTCACTCAGCGGGTGACGTATCCGTCTGGCAGGCCCGGGCAAGCCAGTCTTCGATCAAGGCCGCCGCGTCCTCTGCTCCCAGGCGCGACAGGCTGGAAAAAAGTTGCACACTGACCGCCCCGAGCCCAGCCAATTCCTGCTTGACGTGTCGTAAAGTCAGCACCTTTTCGCTGTTGGACAGCTTATCGGCTTTGGACAAAAGAATATGGACCGGCTTGCCTGTGGGAACAAACCAGTCGAGCATCTGCCGGTCCAGCGGGGTGAGCGGATGACGCGCATCCATGATGAGCACCATCCCCACCAGCGCCTCGCGCTCCTGCAGATAGCGCGACAGCAAACTTTCCCACTTGGCCTTCACTGCCGGCGGCACTTTCGCATAACCATAGCCGGGCAGATCCACCAGATAGGTATCGGTGGCCAACTCGAAAAAGTTGATCAGCTGGGTGCGTCCTGGTGTTTTGGAAGTAAACGCCAGGCGGTTGATTCGTGTCAACAGATTGATTGCGCTGGACTTTCCGGCATTGGAACGGCCAGCAAACGCAATCTCGGCGCGGCTGTAAGGCAAATCGCGCAACTGGGCGACCGAGGTATGGAAATGAGCTTGATTGAGCACGGGCTTGGCAGTCATATTAGTTACCGCTAAACTACCTTTTTCCCCAAGTTTTGCAAGCTTCAGGAGCATTTGATGAAAATCGTCGTCTATCTGGTTGCCGCTCTGGCCACCGCTTCCGCCTACGCCAACCCCACTACGGTCAAGGGCAACCCCAAGGCGGCGGAAAGCATCGTCACCAAAGTCTGCGTGGCATGCCATGCTGCCGACGGCAACAGCCCCACGGCAGCCAACCCCAAGATTGCCGGCCTCAATGCCGAATACATCAACAAGCAGCTCAATAACTTCAAGTCCGGTGAACGCAAGAACCCGGTCATGGCGGGCATCGTCAAGGACCTGAGCACCCAGGACATGCTGAATCTGGCGGCCTATTTCAGCGCCCAGCAGCCTAAGCCCGGCACCTCCAAGGACATGGAACTTGCGCAACTTGGTCAGAAAATCTACCAGGGTGGCGTGCAAGGTGCGGGCGTCCCGGCTTGCGCCTCCTGCCACGGTCCACAGGGTCAGGGCATACCCGTCCAGTTCCCACGCCTGGCTGGCCAACACAGCGCCTACATCTACACGCAGCTTAACAATTTCCGCCTGGGCACCCGTGCAAATGACGGTGCCAAAATGATGCGCACCATCGCGGTGAAGATGACGGATGGTGACATGAAGGCCGTGGCCGCTTATATTCAAGGCCTGCGTTAAAGCGTGATCATTGCCGCTTCAGCGGCTTTGCAACCACGGCCTGCCCCTTGCGGGTAGTGCGTGGTTGCTGACGCTTCAGCGGCTTTGCAACCACGGCCTGCCCCTTGCGGGTAAACTTATCGGCGATATTCAAGTCGATGTAAGGGTGACGCGAGTCACCCTTTTTTACATGTATTTTTCAGGGTATTTCTACCCCTCATGAACGCCACATCCGCTTCTTTTGGAAAGTCCGTCTTCGAGTTGTTAAGCTCGATGCGTTTTGCCATCAGCCTGCTATCCATCCTCGCGGTTGCCTCCATCATCGGCACCGTTCTGAAGCAATCCGAACCCTACAGCAGCTACATGATCCAGTTCGGGCCATTCTGGTTCGAAGTATTCGGGAAGCTGGGCCTGTACGACGTCTATCACGCGGGCTGGTTTCTGGTCATTCTGACCTTCCTCGTCATTTCCACCAGTGTCTGCATCACACGCAACGCACCCAACTTCACGCGTGAGATGAAAAGCTTTCGCGAGCATGTCAGCGAACAGTCGCTCAACGCATTCAAGCACAAGCATGAAGCCGCCACCAGTCTGGCGCCGGAAATGCTGGCCACCCATGCACAGCATTATCTGGAAGGCCAGGGCTACAAGGTCAGGAATCTGCCGCGCGAGGATGGCGTCCTGCTCGCTGCAAAGGCTGGCAGCTGGAATCGCCTCGGCTATTTCCTGGCGCATTCGGCCATTGTCATCATCTGTATCGGCGGCCTGATGGACGGCAACCTGGTGTTCAAGGTGCAGCAGGCGATGGGCATCAAGAAAATCGAAACGCGCGACATTCCGCAAAGCGAAGTGCCGGCGATTTCACGTCTGTCCCCTTCCAATCCTTCATTTCGCGGCAGCGTGCAAATCCCCGAAGGGTCCAGTGCAAATGTCGCTTTCCTGAATGTGGCAGATGGCTATCTGGTACAGGACTTGCCCTTCACTGTGGCACTGAAACAGTTCCGCATCGAACACTACACGACAGGCCAGCCCAAAAGCTTCGAAAGCGACCTGGAAATTTTCGATCTGTCAGGGAAGAAGGTTCGCGAAGCGACCATTGCAGTCAACCATCCGCTGATCCATGACGGCATCGCGATTTACCAGGCCAGCTTCGCCGATGGTGGCACACGCATGAGCCTGCACGGCTGGAATCTGTTCGCCCCCACGGCAACGCCCTTCCCCATTAAAGGCGCGGTCCATCAGAGCACGACGCTGAGTAGCGGGGCGGCGGACTATACGCTTGAATTCATCGATTTCCGCCCCTTCAACATCGAAAACATGGGTGAAGACGCCGAAGCGCCGCGCGACACCATGAGCGTGCTGGGGGGCAGCCCGGTCAGTGACAAGAAACATCTGCGCAACGTCGGGCCCAGCTTCCAGTACAAACTGCGCGATGCGCGGGGGCAGGCGCGCGAATTCAGCAATTACATGCTGCCACTGGAACTTGAGGGCCGCTGGTACCTGATGTCGGGCGTGCGCGACACGCCGAATGAGGCCTTCCGCTACCTGCGCATCCCCCTCGATGCCGATGGCAACATCGACAGCTTCATGCGCTTACGCGCTGTTTTGCTGAATACGGCATTGCATCCCGAAATCGCCAGCCGCTTCGCCCGCCAGGCACTCCCCAAAGCGTCCTGGGAGACAGACCTCGAAAACCAGCTGAAACTCAGTGCCAGTCAGGTTCTGAAGATGTTTGCCGAAGGCGGCTTCCAGTCACTGGGAGCCTACATCGAGAAGAACGTACCCGCCTCGGACAGCGAAAAGGCAGCGAGCACCTATCTGCGAATTCTTGAACTGGCCGCAGTCGAGGCCATGCAAATCGCCCACCAGCAAGCGGGCCTTCCGGCACTCAAGCCTGATGACGCCCTTGGCTGGCTGATACGCGACAGCCTCAACAGCATCAGCGATCTGTTTGTTTACGGCGCCCCGATCTACCTGCAACTGATGGAATACGACGAGGTCAAGGCAAGCGGCCTGCAGCTCACCCGCTCACCCGGGCAGAACGTGGTCTATCTGGGCTCGCTTTTGCTGACGCTCGGCGTATTCTTCATGCTTTATGTGCGCGAGCGCCGGGTGTGGCTGCGCATCAAGCCGGGCCATGCCCTGCTGGCCATGTCATCAGCCAAACATACGGTCGATTTCGAAAAAGAATTCGCCCAGCATGCGCAGGCACTGAACACCCTCGTGAAATAGCCCACCCCGTACCTTCCGGAGACATTCATCATGGAACTCGCTCTCAATCAACCCGCCCCGTTATGGAAACGCCTGACGTGGTTCGACTGGCTGTTCGCCGCCATCGTCGCGGGAGGCGGCCTGTTCGCCCTGTCGCAGTTTGGCGACTACATGGACATTTATGAAAAGGCCATTCTGCTGGCGGCGATCCCGGCGCTGGCGATATTCGGCTGGTTCTGGAAACCATTCCGCCCCCTGTTCCTGGCGGTCGGTGCAATCAGCCTGTTCGCGCTCAGCCAGTACGGCGGCAACCTGGCCCGAATGGAAGAGGCGTTTTTTCTCAAGTACCTGATCTCCAGTCAGGCCGCCATCATGTGGATGTGCGCGCTGTTCGGCCTGGCCACCCTGGCCTACTGGGGCGGCCTGATTGCCCGTTCCGGCTTCGTGCTTTCAACCGGCAGCGCGCTCACCTGGGCGGCAGTGACACTCGGCTGGATCGGCCTGATGGTGCGCTGGTACGAGTCCTACCTGATCGGCACGGATGTCGGTCATATCCCGGTCTCCAACCTGTATGAAGTATTCGTTCTGTTCTGCCTCATCACCGCGATGATGTACCTGTATTACGAAGCGCAGTATCAGGCTCGCCAGATGGGTGCTTTCGTGCTGCTGGTGATCTCGGCCGCGGTCGGCTTCATCCTCTGGTACACCTTCGATCGCGGCGCCCATGAAATCCAGCCGCTGGTACCCGCGCTCAAATCCTGGTGGATGAAGCTGCACGTCCCGGCCAACTTCGTCGGCTATGGCGCCTTTTCCATCGCGGCGATGCTTGGTGCGGCCTACCTGCTGGCCGCACGTGGATTTCTCGCCGATCGCCTGCCCAAACTGGAGGTCATCGACGATGTGATGTACAAGGCCATAGCCATCGGCTTTGCCTTCTTCACGATCGCCACCATCCTCGGCGCGATGTGGGCGGCCGAAGCCTGGGGCGGCTACTGGTCGTGGGACCCGAAGGAAACCTGGGCGCTGATCGTATGGCTGAATTACGCAGCCTGGCTGCATATCCGCCTGGTCAAAGGCCTGCGCGGCCCGATGCTGGCATGGTGGGCGGTAGTCGGCCTGTTCGTGACGACCTTCGCCTTCATCGGCGTGAACATGTTCCTGTCGGGCCTGCACTCCTACGGCGAGTTGTAAGCAGCCGGCTTCTGTATCCGCCCCTGTCCCGCGCTTGCGGGCAAGGGTGTTCCCCGAGCGGCAAACCCATGCAAAAAAAGCAGCTTCTGGTCATCCCCCTTGCCGTAGCCGCAATGGCAGCAGGAATCTGGCTGGGGCGGACTCATTACGCGCCGCAGCCACCAGACGCGCCGGTCGTCGCCGATTTCTGGCAGCTTGGCTTTACGGATACAGCAGGGCACGTGCAACAGATGGCGCAATGGCGCGGCCAGGTGATCGTACTGAACTTCTGGGCCAGCTGGTGCGCGCCCTGTCGCGAAGAAATGCCCGATTTTGCCGACTTGCGCATGCAATTTCGCCGCAATGGCGTGGAATTTGTCGGCATCGCCATCGACAGTCCCGAGCGGGTTGCACAATTTTTGCGGGCGCAACCGGTCAATTATCCCATCCTGATCGGCGAAGGCGCGGCAAGTACGCTGGCGCAGCAGCTTGGCAATCCCGGTGGGGCGCTACCCTATACAGTCGTGCTCGACCGCAGCGGACGCATTGTATTGAGCCATTTGGGGCGTTTGCCGCGCGCCAGGCTTGAGGCCGTGCTAGGTCAATTCCGTGGATAGCGGGTATTTGACGTCATATCTGGACAATTTACCCCTATTTACGGCAAACTCGCCGCCATGACGATCAAACGAACCCGTCGCTCTGCAGCCCAATCAGCTCCCGGCCAGCACCCGCAGGTGCTGGTCCTGCATGGCCCCAACCTCAATCTGCTGGGTAGCCGTGAGCCCAAGCATTACGGTCTTGCCACGCTCGACGACATCAACCGCGCGCTCGCTGCCCGCGGGGAGACTGCTGGCGCGCAGATCGAAACTTTTCAGCACAACCACGAAGGTGGCCTGATCGATCGCGTGCACCAGGCTGCGCGCGATCACGTCGATTTCATCATCATCAACCCTGCGGGCTACACCCATACCAGCGTTGCCCTGCGCGATGCGCTGGCAGCCACGGCCATCCCGTTCGTCGAAGTCCACCTTTCCAACATTTACGCGCGCGAACCCTTCCGCCACCACTCCTGTTTTTCCGACCTCGCGGTCGGCGTGGTGTCGGGGCTGGGTGCGCACGGTTATGAACTGGCGCTGGAATTTGCCCTGCGCCACCTCCAAAACAGGACCT
>DILD01000073.1 GCA_002424845.1 Thiobacillus denitrificans
GCTGGCGCGTCCGGCGTGCGGCGACAGCCGGTATTCACGGTAACCGTCAAGCTCCGCGCGGTGCTGTTGCGCCTGTCTGGGCTTCCGTGACGGGCTTGCTGCGGTCGAAGAACCGGTCGGCAAACACGGCATCAACCGGCACACCGGCACGCAGTGCAATCGACTCGGCGGCGTCCACCATGGGCGGTGGTCCGCAAAGGTATATCTGCGACTGACCCAATTCCGGCAGAGCATCGAGCTTGTCGGCCACCAGGCCACGCTGCCCCGTCCAGTCGCTCTGCGCATCTTCGAACGACAACACAGGAATGCAGTTAAAGGATGCTGGCCAGCGGGCAGCCAGTTCAGCGATGGCTTCACGGCAGTACAGATCTCTTTGCTCGCGCCCACCGTAGAGCAAAGTGACCGGTCGAACGCACTGGTCAAGCAAGGCCCGTTCGAGCATGCACTTGATCGGCGCCAGACCGCTGCCCCCGGCGACGCACACGATCGGGCCATCGCCCTTGCGTAGCCGAAACTGCCCCAGCGGCCCGCGCAGGGTCAGCGCAAGACCCCGCCGGTCGCCTTCGAAAAGCCAGGTCGTAAAGGCCCCGCCCGGCACCCGACGCACGTAAAAACAAGGGCGATCCGTACTGCCTTGCGCAGGTGCTTCAGCAAAGGAATAACTGCGCGCACCGTCGATATCTTCGATGCGGAGATCGGCATACTGGCCCGCAATGAAGGTGAGCGGCCGGTTCAATTGCAAACGCAACTCAACAATGTCGTGCGTCAGCGGGATCACCGAAGCGATCTTGCCCTCGAACAAGCTGGGGGGCGGACCGACCTCGCTGACCAAACCTGCCAGGTGAATGCGCAGATTTGATTTTGGAATCGACTGGCAGCCCAGGCGCCAGCCGTCCCGGTAGTCTTCCCCGCTCAGGCAGACCGCCGCCGAGTTGAGTTCACTGATCTTGCCGTCGATCAATTTGAAGCGGCATGTGCCACAGGTGCCGACCTTGCAATCGCAGGGAAAGCCGATACCGGCATCCTGTGCCGCCTCAAGCAGCGTCTTGCCGCGTGCGACCTCGAATGTCAGGCCGTGCGAGGCCACCTCGACGACCGGCGCTTCACGCTTGCCGAATAACTTCTTTAGCATCAAAAATTCCAGCGAATGAGTTCGAGCAAAGCAACTGCGGTGGCGCGAAGACCATGCCGGCATGAATCATGGGAATGGTTCAAACCCATCCCGCGCGCCGATTGGCCTCTGCGGCCAGCTTGCGCTCTGCCTCGCTGGCAAACTTGCGGTCCCACTCCGCCAGACGCGGCTTGGCGATGAGAGAAAACCAAAGGGGCGGGGCCAGGATGCCGCTGAGGAAACAAATGAAAAGCGAAGGCATCTGCGGCGCCTCGGGTTCCGGTTTCAAGTCGTAGAACGGCGTATCCGCGTTCAAATGGTGGTGGATGTGGTTGGTGATTTCCACACCGATCGGTCGCGCGATGGCGCCCAAGTGGTTCCATGCGTGGCGCATCTCGACCGGCGCTCCCGGGATCCGCACCAACCCGTAATGCTGGAAATAATTGAAGGCCTCCATCAACGCCTTGGCGACCACCATCGAGGTCACCGCCACGCCGGCCGCGGCACCGCCCGCAAAGTAGCCACACAGCGCAGGTGGCAGGGCCAGCAAAACCACCTCCTGGTAGGTCACGTTGCGCCAGTTCCAGGGCGAAAACCCGAGCTGGCGCAGCCGATGGGCCTCACTTCTGACCGCCTCGGCGTAGGCACCGTAGCTGCAACGGAAAATGAAGGTGTGGAGCAGCTCTCCACGGTACGCCGTATCGGTATCCGCCGGTGTATCGAGGTCCAGATGATGCCCTTTGACGTGCGCGATGCCACGGTTCGGGTCACCCGCGAAAGTTGCAAAAATTTGCCCCACGTAACGCGGAAACCAGTGCCGCCGGTGCAGCAACTCATGCAACACCGCAATGTTGGGCACGGCACTGAGCCAGCCCAGACTGACAATGCTGCCGCCGATGCGCCAGGCAGCGTCAGCAGCATTCAATGGATTGGAACCATCGGCGACGGAAACAGCAAATAACACCCACATGGCAAGCAAAATCAGGCAATTGGCATACAGCGCGCCGTCCACCAGCCACGGCCTGCTGATCCGGCGAACCGCGAGGTCGCGTGGCAAAACCAGCTCCAGCAAAAGCAGCACAGGGAAAGTGCCAAGGCCGAGCCAAATCCAGGGGCCGCCGAGCGCAAAGCCCACCAGACCGACAAACGTCGTACCCGGAACAATCAACCAATAACGTAGCGTGTCCATGAGTTTCTCTCCTTTTTTCAGGGATATTCCAACCGGCATGCCTGATGCCCGCGCCTCGGGCGTACCCTGTAGTTTTTGCAATCTGTCAGTGGGATCGTCCACCCGCCGACCCCGTCAGACGCTGTAGATGTCGAGCACCGTGTCGATCAGGTCGTTCAGCACGAGAATCTTCTTCTTACCAATGCGCCAGTCGCTGCCCGAACCCTTGGCCTGCGGCAGCAGCAGGTATTCGTAGTGCCCGTAAAAGCTCTGCGAGACGCTGTTGCGGAAAAGGTGCGTGACCCAGTTCGCCTTGACG
>DILD01000003.1:0-42179 GCA_002424845.1 Thiobacillus denitrificans
CCCATGTCCTTCAGGTGCACGTGGCCCGGAACGAACTGGGTGAACGAGTTGGCGATGGCGATGATGGGCTTGTTGAAGTCGCCATCCTTCATGCCGGTGGCGCGCCACAGCGCACGGGCACCGGCCATGTTGCGGCCGCGGGTAGTCGTCCAGGAACGGTAGTCAGGCATGATGGTCACTCAGGCAATCTATAATCAGCCGGACATTTTACCCGCGCCGCCCCAACCCGGACACCTCATGCTCATTCATCCGCAATTCGATCCCGTCGCCCTGCAACTCGGCCCTGTCGCCATCCACTGGTACGGCCTCATGTACCTCATCGCCTTCGCGCAGGTGATTCTGCTCGGGCGCTGGTGCATCGCCCACCGGCCAGGGTCGGGATGGAACGCGCAGATGCTCGACGACGTGCTGTTCTACGGCGTGCTTGGCGTCATCCTCGGCGGCCGGCTGGGCTACGTGCTGTTCTACAAGCCGATGGAATACCTGGCCCATCCGCTCGACATCCTGAAGCTGTGGGAAGGTGGCATGAGCTTTCATGGGGGATTTTTGGGCGTCATCCTCGCGATGGCGCTGTTCGCGCACCGGCACAAGCTGCGCTGGCTGGCCGTCACCGACTTCATCGCACCGCTGGTGCCGCTGGGCCTGGCCGCCGGGCGGCTCGGCAATTTCATCAACGGCGAACTGTGGGGGCGCGCCACCGATCTGCCCTGGGGCATGGTGTTTCCGCAGGCGGGCGACGGCATCGCGCGCCATCCCTCGCAGCTCTATCAGGTTGCCGGCGAGGGCCTGCTGCTGTTTCTCATTCTGTGGCTGTATTCGAAGAAGCCGCGTCCGCTCGGCGCCGTCTCCGGCGTGTTCCTGATCGGCTACGGCGCTTTCCGCTTCCTGGCCGAATTCGCCCGCGAACCCGACAGCTTTCTGGGCCTCCTGGGGCTCGGCCTCTCCATGGGGCAATGGCTGTCGCTGCCGATGGTGGCCGCCGGCCTCTTCATGCTGCGCTGGGCACGGCGCCAAACATGACCGGGCGCTGGCGCCAGCCGGATGTCATGCGCCTGTGGCGCGTGACGGGATGGCTCGGTGTCATGCTTGCGCTGGGCCTGTCGCTGATGCCGCCCGTGCTGAATGAAGGCGGCAACCACACCGACAAGATCGTCCATCTTCTCGGCTATGCCATGCTGACATTCTGGTGGGCCCAGCTCGTCACGCACCAGCGCTGGAAGCTTGTCGTCGCCGTCGTGTTATTCGGGATCGGCGTCGAACTGCTGCAAGGGCTTACCCCCGACCGCCTGCCCGATCCCCTCGACGCACTGGCCAACACGCTGGGCGCCCTGCTCGGCTGGCTCGCTGCGCACTGCCTGCCCAATCTCCCGGACCGGCTGATGCATACTGCCCACCGCAAAACCCGTTGAAACCGCAATCGAGCGCACCGCCCGTGCCGGGCCGGCAACTGCCCATTATTATTGCGGCTGGGGCTGGGGCTGGGGTTGCGGTTGCGGTTGAACGGGATTGACGCCGCTCAGGCCGCCCTCCAGCACACACACATCGAACCCAAGCTGGGCCAGCAAAAAGGCCGCCGCCGTACTGCGCTTGCCGTTCTGGCAGAAAAGAAGATATTTCTTGTCCTTGTCCAGAGAACGCGCCTTGATACGAAGCAGATAGAGCGGCAAATTCAGGCTGTTTCGCACCGTGCCCGCCCGGAACTCATCCTCCAGACGCACGTCGATCGGCTGGACACCCGATTGCAGCAAGGCCTCCGCATTGCCCGCCGTGATCTTCTTCACCATGGGCGCTCTCAGCAACTGGTCGAAGTCGTTTTTCGACAAGCGCATCAGCAGCCCGCTGGTCAGCATGGTCACGGTCGCATTGCGGGGGTCTCCCGTCAGCAGCGCCTCTTCGCCGAAGCCTTCGCCCTTGCCGATTTCCGCCAGCACCTGATTGACGCCGGTTGACGATACCCGGGTGATGCGCGCGCTCCCCTCTCGGATCAGGTAGTAATAATCGCCCTGCCCGCCCTGTTCGATGATGACGTCGCCCGGCGAGCACACCACCGGCTCGAACTGCTTGAACATGGCGTTGATGTTCTCGGGCGGGACCTTGCGGAAGGTTGGCTGAGTCAGCACATCCCACATCCAGCTGGTGTCCTCACTGCCGTCATACTCGAAGACTTCGTAGCTTGCCGCCTGGTCGACGCACAGATTGTCCTCGACCATGTCCTCCTCGATGCAGACCACACGCACCTCGGTCGCCGCTTCGGCGGTGTACATGCGCGGAACGGTTCGGGCCAGCGCATACAGCGCATCGTCGTCAGCCGCCGTGATCTTGCGGCTTTCGATACCGGACTGACGGCGAATCACCTCGCCCTCGACCAGGAAGTACAGCAGATTGCTTCTGTCCCCTTCGCGAAAAAGCACACTGCCGGGTGGGAAAGTGCGCTCCTCCGCATGCAGGGCCAGATCCGCCCGAGCGCTGGACGACAAGGATTTCATTGGCACAAAGCGCGACAGAATGTCCGGGCTGACAGCCATATCAAGTTACCGAGAAGAATGGTGATGAATGCACAAGCATGTGCGATCCCCGTGACGGGAGACCCCTCAGGTCTCGCGTACGGGTAAAAGTAGACAACGGAGCCTTGTTTCAGGTCAAGGGGAAGCAGTGAATCCCCGCCGGAAAACCCGCGCAGGAATCATCCTGTGCAGACCATCCTGGTTGACTTGTTGCCTTCTCCCTTGTCCTCGTCGTCGTCCGCCACCGGCTTCACCGTGAACAGGAAGCCGCCGCCGGTCGAAACCTGGGTGACCGATTCCCGCAGGATCTGGTCGATCACGGTCACCGTGACTTCGGGATACTCCGGCACGACTGGCACGTCGATCGGGGTCTGGCCCAGTATCCTGAGCACGCCGCCGCTCAGGCCGACGGTCTCGTTGGGCAAACTCATGCTGGCAAAGCTGCCGCTCTCGCTGCCGAAGGTGAACAGGACGAAGCTGTCTTCGGGCACGGGTACGTAGCCGTTGACCGCCGACAGTTGCAGTGTGCCGCCCTGGGTGAAGAGGCCGCCCACGTTGATCTGGTCGTTGGCGGTGGCGTAGGCGGGGTCGCCCAGTTCCATGATCAGGGTGCTGGTGCTGCCCAGAGTGAGGTCGCCGGTGATGTTGAGAACGCCGGGGGAGTTGCCGGGCGCGAGGGTGCCGCCATTGAGGGTGACGTTGCCGCCGATGGTGCCGCTGCCGTTGAGCAGGCCGCCGTTGAGCAGAACGTTGCCCAGGAGGCCGCCATTGACGGTGAGGACGCCGCCGTTCTGGGTCAGGCCGCCGGCAAAGGCGAGGCTGCCGATGTCGATGTTGATGGTGCCGGTGCTGGCAAAGCTGCCGTTGAAGGTGGTGGTGCCGGCGCCAGCGAGCTTGTTGACGGTGCCGCTGTTGCTGAAGTCGGCATGGATGGTGGTGTCGGCATGAATATCGAAGGTGCCGGCGTTAACGACGCTGCCGGTGTCGAGGGTGCCGCCTGCCAGCTTGAGCGTACCCAGTGCGCCGACGCTAACGCCGCCGGTCGAGCTGAAGGTGCCGCCATTGAGGTTGGCCACGCCGCCGTCGACGATGAGGTGGGCGGCCTGGACGCTACCGCCGGTCTGGGTGAAGCTGCCAGCGGTCTGAGTGAGGCCGGATGCGATGCTCAGGCTGCCGCTGGAAACGCTCAGGTCGACGATGCTGTTGGTCAAGCCGTTCAGTGCCAGGCTGCCGCCCGATACGCTGAGCGCGCCGACGACGAGGGTGTCGCCGGAAACGGTGAGGCTGCCGCCCGATACGTCGAGGGCGTTGCCGCTGCTGATGGTGAGGGAGGCGATGAGGTCGTCGCCGCTGTCATGGATCACGGCATGGCCGGCGCTGATCAGCACGTCGTCGGCTTCGCCCGGCAAGACGCCGAACGACCAGTTCTGGGCGATTCCCCAGCTGAGGCCGCCGGCGGCGTTGGTGAAGGTGTTGGCGCCGTCAAGGGCATAGATGAGGCGCGCCGCTTCGTTGGTGGCGAGGTTGTAACCGACGCTGAAGGCGGTGGGCGCGGTCAGCGTGGCGAAGGTGCCTGTGGTCGTGCCGCCTGCGGTCAGGAAGGAAAAGTAGTTGGCATGGACCGGGATGAAACCGTTGACCAGGCCAGCGGTCAGTGTGCCGTCGAGGGTGACGTCGCCGGATACGGCAAGGACGTCGTACTCGCCGGCAGCGGTGCCGCCGATCTCGATGTTGAGCGTGCCGCCCGCGCCCTGGGTGTAGTCGCCGACGATGGTCAGGGTGCCTACCGAGTTGCCGGGTGACACGGTGCCGCCGGTATTGACGACGTCGGCGGTGAGCGTGCCCGCGCCGTGCAGGAGTCCGCCGTTCAGGGTCAAGGTGGTGGCCGTCAGGGTGCCGTTGTTGAGGATGTCGCCGCCGGCGGCATTGGTCATGCCGAGCAGCACGTCGAGGGCGCCGCCGCTGGCGATGATCAGGCTGCCCGCGTTCGCAAACGCGCCGCCCGACACGTCGAATGCGGTGCCGGCCTGGATGGAAATCGAGCCGGTCGCCTGGTTGTCGACGCCTTCCCAGGCGAGCAGGCTGCTGGCGGTTCCCGCCAGGGTGAGGCTGCCTGCGTTGATCAGGCTGCCGTCAATATCGAGGGTGGTGTTGGTGCCCTGGATGGTGACGGTGCCGCCGGCCTGGTTGCTGAAGTTCTGGTAGACCAGGACGGAGGTCGCATCTCCGTCAAGCAGCAGGCTGCCGGAGTTGATGAAGCCGCCGGAAACGCCGGTTGCAAGATCACTGCCGCCGCCCAGGTGCATGCTGCCCTGGTTCTTGATGTCGCCCCCGACCGCGATGGAAGCCAGAGGATCGGTCATCGACAGGCTGGCGCCTGCGGCGTTCACGAGTTTGCCGTCAGCCGACACCGACACGCCCTTGTCCAGGGTCATCGTGGCGGTGTTGACCAGGTCGCCGCCGACGCCGCCCACGCCTTGCACGGACAGGTTGTTGGCCACGCCCAACGGGGACCAGTCGACATTGAACACGGCCTGCGTCGGCGTGATCAGGATGATGTCGAGATTTGCCTGAAGCGGCGCGTCAATAAAAATGTCGCCGGTGGTGGAGGTGAGCTGGATACCGTTGCCGACGGTGATACCGGAAAGTGCATAATTGCCGTCGTCGTAGGACGTGACCAGAATGGGCGCGCTGCTCTTGTAGCGGAAATCGCCCCCGGCACTGCCGCCAATCACCCCCGTGGGGTTGTTCTCTTCAAGCAGGACGGAACCGGATGCCGCCACGCCCAGCCCGGAACCTGCCAGTACGGTGCCGGCCTGCTGCACGATATCGCCGGCCTCGGCCCGCAAACCGATCACGCCATTCGATGACGCGCTGTCAAAGTTGCCGCTCCATGTCGTCGAAAGATTGCCCACGCTCAGGTTGCCCGTGAGCTGGGAAATGAAAATGTGATTGAAACCAGAAACATCGAATCCTGATGCCTGGCTGAAGCCGCCCGTCACGCCAAGCTCGCCCGTACCATTGCCGCTCAGCCCACCCGACACCAGCTCCAGACTGCCTGAAAAGTACGCCCCGCCCGCTCCGATGGTCAGACTGCCGCCATCGATCACGAAATCTGCCTCACACATCAGGGCGTTGATAGCAGCGTGAAGGCCGCTGGTCAGCGTCACCGTTCCGGACCCGGTGCCAATGGCCACGTCGTCATCGACGCCGGGCAAGGCGTTGATGTTCCAGTTGAGCACGCTCGTCCACAGCCCGTCGCCGGCCTCACCATCCCAGTAGACAGGACCCAGATAACCCGGATGAGGGAGCTGCTCGTTGGCCAGAAGATAGGGATACGACATTGCCTCGTCGATCCCCCAGGTTTCAGCGAAATCCCATCCGGCGAAACTGGCCTGCTGCTTCATCTGGGCATTCGTCAGGCCGGTTCCCCCGGCGCTGGTTGCTTGGCCGGTCGTCTCGATATCCCAGTAACTGCCGTTGACCGTTCCGATGTTATAGCCCGCCAGGCCGCCGACATCCACCGAGCCCGTGACAGCTCCGCTGGCATAGCTGGTGTTGATGGTGCCTTGGTTGTTCCCCACCAGGCCCCCGACGCTTTCGGAAATCACGGATGGGCCGCTCAGGGCATCGATGCCAGTCACGCTGCCGGTCGCATAGCTGTTGCTGACCGTGCCGGCCGCATCGACCAGACCGGCCAGACCGCCAACGAACCATTCTCCGCTGACTGCGCCGGTGGCGTAGCTGGTGCTGATCTGGGCCGCGTTTCCGACGTCCTGAATAGTCGATCCGACCAGACCGCCCACATAACTCGTCCCGCTGACCGCACCCGTGGCATGGCTGCTGCTGATAACGCCTTCGTGTGCGCCGACCAGGCCACCGACGTAATAATCGCCCGACACGACACCGCTGGCATAACTGCCGCTGATCATGCCAAACTCGGTATCGTTATACCCGACCAGGCCACCGATGTATTGGGACGCTCCCCCGAGACCGGTCACATCGCCCGTGGCATAACTACCGTTAATGTCGCTCTGGCTGTTCCAGCCCACGAGTCCGCCAACCAGACTGGTTCCACTGACGGCCCCCGTGGCATGGCTATCGATGATCGAGCCATTCCAGTTTTTGCCCACCAGTCCGCCGACTTCTTCCGCGCCGGTCACATTTCCGGTCGCGTAGCTGGTGTTGATCTCGTAACTGTCGTTGTAACCGACGAGGCCGCCGATGTAAATGGACCCACTCTCGAAGCCCGTCACATGGCCGGTGGCATAACCGCTGTCGATATTGCCCCGGTTGTATCCGGCCAGACCACCGACCGCCCACTCGCCGCTGACCGCCCCGGTGGCATGGCTGCCGCTGACCCAGCCCTCGCTATAGCCGACCAGTCCACCAACATCCCATGAGCCCGTCACCGATCCTTCAGCATAGCTGTCGATGACCGATCCTTCACTCCAGTTCAGACCGACCAGACCACCGATATAATCGGAATAGCCCGCATAAGAGGCTGTCCCTGAGACGCCCGTCACGTCGCCGGTCGCGTAGCTGTTGCTGATGTCCCCGTCGTTCTCGCCAACCAGGCCGCCGACATACACCGTCCCGGCCACCGCCCCTTCAGCATGGCTGTCGCTGATCGTGCCCCAATCGTTATATCCCGCCAGTCCGCCGATGGCCTCAGGGTCGACGCCGGTTCCGGTAACCGTTCCGGTCGCATAGCTGTTGCTGATCTCGAAAGCGTTGTAACCCACCAGGCCGCCGACATATCGGTTTCCGCTGACGGCGCCGGTCGCGTAGCTATCGCTGACCGTGCCTTCGCCCCAGTAGTTAAGGCCCGCCAGACCGCCAACGTAATCCTCCCCGCTCACGGCGCCAGTCGTGTAGCTGTTGCTGATGACGCCATAGTGTTCACCGACGAGACCGCCGACGTGACTCAATCCGTTCACCGCACTGGTCACGAAGCTGTTCGTGATCGTGCCATTGCCCGTTCCGGCGAGACCGCCGACACGCTGCTGGCCGGTCACGCTGCCGCCCAGCAGGCCTACATTACGAACGGCCCCTGTGAAGCCCACGCTTCTGAACAGACCAACGTCATACGTGGTGGGCCGGTTGACGAAAAGCCCGGTGATGGTGTGGCCCAGTCCGTCGAAGCTGCCGCTAAAAGTGGGCCCGATGGGCGCAAAGCCATCGTAATGGTCGACGTTCCAGTTCCAGCCGCTGGTCGCGCTGGCGTCGATATTCGAGCCGAGCGCGTAGTAGCCGCCAAGGCCGCCATTCATCCCCTGCAAGTCGAGCGCCGTGGTGCTGCCTGCAACCCCCAGGCTGTCGATGACGGTATAGCCCTGCCCGCCGATGGCCAGAAAGCCCGCACCCGTTCGCCCCGGGAAATCCACCCGGCCCTTGAAGCTGCCGTCCGGATTGAAGCCGACCTTGACGGTGCCATCGGCGACGGCAGTATCCGCGCCATTGGTCGCCGCCGGGTTCAGGACGAGCGAGGACGTGCCCGAAGCCGTCATGACGGCGTTGATGTTGACGTCGCGCGCGGCAGTGAGGGTGAGCGTGTTGGCGCTCCAGCTCACGTCGTCGTTGACGTGGATGTCGCCGTTGCCGCCCGCCGTGCCGCTGCTCGACTGGATTTCGATGCTGCCGCCGGCGAGGTTGCCTGAGAGCGTGCTGCCGCTGATATTGCCGCCGCTGGCGGCGATGGTGAAGTCGGCCGGATCGATCAGCCATTTTCCGCCGCCCGTATCCACCTTGACCTCGCCGACGCGCACTTCGGCTGCCGAAGTGTCAACGAAGCCGCCGCTGTCCGGGCTGCCGTCGCCTTGTGCGGACAGCGCGCCCTGCACCTCGATGCGGCCGGACAACTGGCCGTTATCTTCCACCCTGGCAAGAATGCTGCCGCCGCTCGTCCCATTGGCCTCGGTCCGGCTGTTGCTGTCGAGCTGCACCTGGCCGGTGGCGCGCAGGTAGACCCGGCCGCCTTCGCGGGTGACGCTGCTGGCGCTGACCAGTCCGGCCTGCCTGACCAGTCCGCCCACCATGCTGGCGTTGCCGCCCTGGGCAATGATCTGACCTAGGTTGACGGCTTCGCCGCCAGCGGTGACGGTGACGCGCAGGGCGGGGTTGGAGCTGTTCGCCAGTTCGACGCTGTGGCCGGCGGCAAGGATGATCTCGCCATTGGGGCTGGTGATGATGCCGCTGTTCTCGACGTCGGGCGCGAACAGCAATACGGGGCCGCCGCTGGCGCTGATGTGGCCGGCGTTCCTGACGGCGCCTGCGCCGCCCGCGCCGGTGAATTTGTGCAGGCCGTTGGCAAAGTCCTGGTCGGTGATGTTGAGGCTGGAGGCAACTAGACCGGCCACGTCGATACGCGCACCGGATCCGAAGACGATGCCGTTCGGGTTGATCAGCCAGACGTGGCCGTTGGACTGCAGGCCGCCCAGGATGCTGGACGGATTGCCGCCGGTGACGCGGTTGAGGACGGTGCTGGCGGCGTTTTGCTGGACGAAGCGGGTGAGCTCGTTGCCGGCAATGGAGAAGTTCTGCCAGTTGATGATGGCGCCGGGGCTGTTGGTGACGGTGAGGGTGTCGCCGTTGCTGGCGATGCTGGCGCTGCCGCGGACGACGGTGGCGCCGTTGGGGTTGGCCAGAAGAACGGGGCTGCCCAGGGCGAGGGCGAGGGCCAGCGCCAGCGGTTTGTACTGGTGGGGCTGGCTGGCTTGCGGGCGGCGGCTCGGGGTGGGCATGGGGATCCTCGCTGGCGGGCGCAATTAGTGGACCTTGCAGATGGCGTCGCGGTTGACGCCCAAGGTGCCGATGGTTGAGGTCGAGGCCTGGAAGACTTTCTGGATTTGCGGTGTGGACGGAATGGGGATGGGCGGCATGCCGGGGGCGGGCATCAGGCCCCATTGCCCGGCTGAGAATACGCCGCTGCCAGCGCCATTGGCGACTTCGACGGAACCCTGGGTGACGCCGAAGAATACGCTGCCGGCCTGGACCTGGGCGGCAATCTCGGGCGGCAGGTCCTTGAGAAGTTCAGGACAGCCGGCTTCGCAGGAGATGATGATGAATTCGGTGCCGCGGATGCCAATGGTGCCGGCGGAGGTCTGGGCCTGGTAGGCGTCGCGGTTGCCGCGCTTGCCAACGGCGCCGGAGATGGCGCGCAGGCCACCCTGGACGAGGCTGTAGGACATGGCGTCGGCTTCGGGCTGACTTTCGACGTAGTTGTATTTGTCGAGCTTGATGCGGGTGCCGGGCTTGAGGATGAGTTCGCTGCCGTCAGTGAAGCGAATGTGCGCGCTGGCGCCTTTCTCGACGCTGATGGATTCGCCGGCTTTCAAAGTGGAACCGGGGCCCACGATCTTGCTGCCGCCAAACACTTTCTGCACGTGAACGGTGCCGGTGGCCGAAACCAGGACGCCGTCAGCCAGCACTGACCCCGTCAACAACAACAGGACGCAGGCCAGCAACCAGGATGAAAAGACGGCCGGCGAACGCATCATGTCAGAACCCCCACACCAGGCTGGCGTGGATGCGGCCCAACTCTTCGCCGCGCACCCCGCCGCCATCGAAAACATACGCCGCATCAACCTTCAGCAGTGCGGAATCGGCGATGCGCAGGCGTATCCCCAAACCAGTGCTGGCGACAGCGATGTTGGGATCCACGCCATCGTCCCAAACCTGTCCGTAATCGACGAAACCGGCCAGACGCAACGAGGCGCCCGACAATTTGAACAGGCTGGGGGTGGTGATTTCCACCCCCATACGCGCGCCCTTGTCGCCGGCAATTTCGCGTTCCTCGAAGCCGCGCACCGAGCCTGCGCCACCGACGCCGAAGTCTTCCGCCCCGGGCAACGGCTCGCCGGTCCACTGGCCGTTCACGCTGAACAGCGCATCCCAGCCGCCCTTCATGAACAGGTTGTGGCTCAGGCTCAGACGAATCAGCCCGTAGTCCTTGTCCCGGCCACCGTTGGCGGCAATGTTGGCATCGCTGCCCCGATCGCCCAGTCCCAGATTGCGCACCACGCTCAAGGCAAACCGGGTGTTGGACTGTTGCGTCAGACGGCTGCCGCCGTAGGCAATGCTCGTGGGCGTCAGCAAATAATCCGGTGTGAATTTCTGCTCGGTTTCGACCAGACGGTAATCCTGGCCCAAACTCAGGTTGTGCTTGTAATCGCCAATCGGTTCCAGGTTGTGGACATAGCGTGCGCCTGCCGAATAACCGGCCGCCTGGTAGGCGAGGCTGCCTCCGGCTGCGGTAATGTTGCCGGACACGTTGGCATAGCTGCCGGACAGCTCGATCGCGTCACCCCACGACGGCAACGGCATCTTCCAGTAGCCCCCGAAGATCTGCACATCCTGCGGCTTTTCTGCCGAGGTAATCGCCTGCATCGCCCACAGGTGATCACGATTGAAGACATTGCCGTGGCTCAGGCCCGCGCTGATCCGCCAGTCACCGCCTGCCGTTTCGCTGCCATTGTTTTCGGCACTGACGAAACCGCGCCAGGGCGACGCATCCTTGATCGTCACCTTGGCGTCGATCTCGCCGGGCTGCGCGCCGGTATTGAGCGTCACCAGGGTCTGCTTGACCGTGCTTTCGTTCGACAGCGCCAGACTGCGCGCCAGCGCGCGCGTATTGGGCGAACGGCCTTCACGCAATTGCGGGATGGACGCGAGAATGTTTTCGCGGTCATGGTAAGGCGTGGTCTGAATATCGATGCCCGTAAGCCTGGCCTCAATCACCTTGAACCGAATCACGCCGCTGGTGATTTCCTGCTCGGGAACCGTCACCTGGACCGCGCCGAAACCGGCCTGTTCATACAGGGCCTGCAGGGCCAGGCGGGCCTGCTCGACATCGGCGAAGTTGCGCTCGGCGCCAGTGAAGGGCTGCACGCTGGCTTGCGCCGCGCGCGGGTCGATCAGGCTGTTGCCGCTGATTTCGAAAGTCTGGATGGAAAAACGCAGTGCTTCCGGCGCCTGTTCGGCATGCGCGAAGGACGCGACGACGCTCGACGCCATCAGCATGAATGCAACAGGCAGAACCCGTGAGCAGGTTGGCATAGTGATAAAAAGCTCCCTTTATGGTTTTATGTGGCCAATTTCAAACCGTGCCGGTCGATTCTACCCAAAAACAATAAAATCCGTATGGACAATTGGCCTAGGGCTTTTGCATGAGCAATTGGCCCGGCAATCACGATAAAACGCCCGGCCGGCTTCCGTTATCATCACAAAATGAATTCGTCCGAATTTTTCCGCCGTCTCGGGCTGGGGGCCTTGCTGCCCCTGGCGGCCGTCATCGCAGGACTGGGGATATACCAGGCCGATCCGGCGCCGGTGCAATCGCTGCGCAATGCCATTTTCGACCAGTATCAGCGATTGTCCCCGCGCACCTACCTGGATGCGCCCGTGCGCGTGGCGGACATCGACGATGAGAGCCTGGCACGACTGGGGCAATGGCCATGGCCGCGCCTTCAACTCGCCGCGCTGGTGGACACGCTGCGCGAAAACGGCGCGGCGGCGGTGATCTTCGACGTCACCTTTCCCGAGCGGGACCGCACTTCGCCCGATTCCGTACGCAAGGTCTGGAAAGGGTCTGCCGGACTGAACGCCGAACTGGATCGCCTGCCGGATCACGATGAACTGTTCGCTCAATCCATCGGCAAAGGCGGCGTGGTACTGGGCTTTGCGCTGACACCCGACACATCAACGTCCCTGCTTTCCACAGACACGTACACCGTAAGCGAACTGGGCGGCTCGCCACTTGAGTTCCTGTATTCGTTCAAGGGCAGCGTGGCCTCGCTGCCCGATTTGCAAAAGGCGGCAGCCGGAAACGGCGCGTTCACGTTTGTCGCGGACACCGACGGCATCGTGCGACGCGTGCCCCTGTTCCAGAGCCTGAACAAGCAAATCGTTCCCTCCCTGTCAGCGGAAGCCCTGCGCGTGGCGCAGCAAGGAGACACCTATGAAATCGACACGCTGGACATCTCCGGCGGTGGCGTGCAGCGCGTAACGATCGGGGAATTTTCCATTCCGACCACATCGCATGCCGAAGTTTGGCTGCACTACACTCGGCCCGTACCGCAGCGCACGCTGCCGGTATGGAAAATCCTGGCGGGTGAAATTCCGCGCGACCAGATCGAGGACCGCATCGTTCTGATCGGCACCTCCGCCCAGGGCCTGATGGACTTGCGCTTCAGCCCGCTCGGAGGCTCTTTCCCGGGGGTGGAGGCCCATGCCATGGCGCTTGAGCAGATCATCGGCGGCGAATTCCTGCAGCGACCGGACTGGGCCACGGGCCTCGAAATCATTTTGCTGGTCATGGGCGGCCTGCTGATCGGCGCGATCGCGCTGCATACCCCCGCACTGGTGTCCGCCCTGTTGGCGACGCTTGTGCTGGGCGGTTTTGCCTGGGGCGGCTGGTATCTGTTTTCCGCCAAGCACTTGCTGCTCGATACGACCGTGCCGAGCATGACGGTGCTGTTCAGCTTCATGCTGACCAGCGTCTATCGGCACGTGTCGGCCGAACTTCGCCAGCGCTGGGTCAAGCAGGCCTTTTCCCGCTATGTCTCGCCCAACCTGGTCGCGTATCTGGTCGATCACCCGGAAAGCCTGCAGCTGGGCGGGCGGCGGCAGGAATGCAGTTTCATCTTCACCGATCTGGCCGGCTTTACCAACCTGATGGAAAAAATCGACCCGACCGAAGCCGTCGGGCTGCTCAACCACTATCTGGATGAAATGATCGCCATCGCCTTCAAGCATGAAGGCACGCTGGATCGCATTGTCGGCGATGCCGTCGCCGTGATCTTTTCCGCGCCGGTGGAGCAGGCGGATCATCGCGCCAAGGCATTCAATTGCGCGCTGGAAATGCAGGAATATTCCAACCGCTACATGATCGAAGCCAATGCGCGCGGCATCGCCTTCGGCATGACCCGCATCGGCGTCCATTCCGGCGAAGTCACCGTGGGCAACTTCGGCGGTTCGACCATTTTCGATTACCGCGCACTGGGCGACCCCATCAATACCGCCGCCCGGCTGGAAAGCGTGAACAAGCAGCTGGGCACGCAAATGTGCGTGTCCGAAGCCACGCTGTCAGGCTGCCCGGGCGCCGTTGCAAGGCCTGTCGGCAAGCTGGTGCTGAAAGGCAAGAGCTTGCCGTTGATGGTGTACCAACCGGTGTCCGAGCCCGACCCGGAGTACGCCGCCGCATATCGACTGATGGCGGACGAAAAGCCGGAGGCCCGCGCGGTATTCGAGGCTCTGGCGCAAGCACGCCCGGACGACCCCCTGCCCAAATTCCACCTCAACCGGTTCAACAACGGCCAGTCGGGCGAGGTGATCGTGTTCACGCAGAAATAGTCCGCCAGCAGGCCGGCACGAGGGTGGCGCGGCAACCGCGCCTCTCAACACAAAGGTAGAGAAACCCTGCCGCGGGCCAGGGCGATCTCAGGGCGTAACAGCGTCCGTCTTGGAATAGGCCTCGCCGCGCTGCTCGACATACGTCAGCGCATCGGCCTGGCTGAGCGGACGCGCAAACAGGTAACCCTGCCCGTATCGGCAACCAAGCGCCTTCAGCGCCTGTTCGTCTTCGATGTCCTCTACCCCTTCTGCGATGCAGTCCATGCCCAGTTCGCGCGCCAGCGCGGCAATCGCCCGGACGATGCGCTGGCCGTTGGCCTGATCGCGCATGGCCCGCACAAATGACTGGTCGATCTTGAGGTTGTCCAGCGGCATGCGCTCCAGGTAGCTGAGCGATGAATAGCCGGTGCCGAAATCGTCAATGGCCAGCAGCATGCCCGCCAGCTTCAGCCGATGCATGGCCTCAATGGCATGATCGGCATTCTCCATCATCATGCTTTCGGTA
This sequence comes from Thiobacillus denitrificans, assembly GCA_002424845.1. Taxonomy (GTDB): domain Bacteria; phylum Pseudomonadota; class Gammaproteobacteria; order Burkholderiales; family Thiobacillaceae; genus Thiobacillus; species Thiobacillus denitrificans_F. The sequence continues at coordinate 14,362 of DILD01000003.1, forward strand.
ATCTCGATCTTGACCTGATGCGGATTGGCGCCCGAGTCGCGAATAACCGCCATGACGGCTTCCAGCTCCTCGGGGTCCATCAACTGCCGGGCGGAAAGATTGATGCTGATAAACAATCCCGCCTGTCCGGGATGGCACTGGGTCATGCGCGCCTGCAACTGGTGAAAACCACGCAAGGCTTCAGCCGTCATCCAGCGGCCCAAAGGCAGAATCAGACCGGTGTTTTCAGCCAGCGAGATGAATTCCGCCGGACTGCTCACGCTACCGTCCTGGCGCTTCCAGCGCACCAGCGCCTCGAAGCCGGCCAGGCTGCCATCGGCCAGATGCACCACCGGCTGGTAATACACCAGAAACTCCTCACGCTCGATAGCCTCGCTCATGTCCTGCGTCGCACGGATATTGCACACGGCATACTCGCGCAGCGCAGTCAGGTGTTCGGCCACGGCTTCGGCGGCATGGTTACCGCCGGTATTGCTGACACGGAACCGGCTCACCACCAAGCCCAGCAGGTGTGCCAGCAACGGATCGGAGTGCTTCAGCTTGTCGAAGAAAAGCCCGCTATTGATCGCGATCAGCGTGGTCGGCTCCGCCGCCACCGCCGAGGCCGTCCGCGGCAGGTTATCCACCAGCGCGATCTCGCCGAAAATTTCTCCGGCCTGCAGCGTGAGCACCAGACTTTCCTCACCCTTGCCATTGGTGCGGGCGATGTTCACGCTTCCCTTTTCGATCAGATAGGCATCCCGGCCCGTATCGCCCTCCCGGAAAATCACCATTCCGGACGAATAGGTCTCGCGACGCCAAGGCACAAAGCTCATTTGCAACTCCCTGCTCGTTATTTCGACTTTATGATCGCTCTGCGGTCAATTTGCAACCCAGCCAGGCCGCCCGGACGGTTGACGCTCCCTCAAGCGCTTGCCTGTGCCGCGCTTCCCGCATCGCATCGCTAAAGCTATAATTCGCCCTGTCGGGGGGGTAGCTCAGCTGGGAGAGCGCCGCGTTCGCAATGCGGAGGTCGGGAGTTCGATCCTCCTCCTCTCCACCAGACATACGGGCTCGAAACAATCTTCTGGCCCGTCCCAAAAAGCGCTTCCGGAACATCGGGGCGCTTTATTCTTTTCCGGACGTGGGCAACTCGACCCCAACGCTTTCAGAACAAGGGCGCTGGAATTTTCGGCAGTCCTTCCTTCTCCCGCCCCCGGTCCAGCCTGGCCCGGAAACCCCTTCATCGGCAAGGCCTTGCTTAATGCAATCATTGCCGCACGCGGCCTGAGGGATTAAAATGCCGCACTTTTCGCTTTAATTTTTTGCGGCTTGCCCCTGTGGGCAGGCCGCTGTTGCCTGAGCATACGGAACCATGGAACGACAACGCTGGCTGGACGGGACGCTGTATTCGCCCGATTTCGAACAGGATAGCTGCGGCTTCGGCCTGATCGCGCAGATCGACAATCAGCCCAGCCACACGCTGGTGCAGAACGCGATCGGCTCGCTGGCGTGCATGACGCACCGCGGCGCGATTGCCGCCGACGGTTTGTCGGGCGACGGCTGCGGCCTGCTGTTCAAGAAACCGGATGCGTTCCTGCGCGCGGTTTCTTCCGAAGCCGGCTTTGCGCTGGGTGAGCTGTATGCCGCCGGCCTGCTGTTCCTGTCGCGCGACGCCACCCCGCAGGCGCATGCCCGCGCCACGCTGAAAGCCCAACTCGAAGCGCAAGGGCTGGCGGTCGCCGGTTTCCGCCTGGTGCCGACCGATGCGTCCGTGTGCGGCGAATCGGCGCTGGCTTCCCTGCCGCATATCGAGCAGGTGTTCGTCAACGCGCCGGCTGGCATGAGCGAGGACGATTTCGAGCGCAAGCTCTACATCGCCCGCCGCCAGGCCGAAAAGGCGCTGGAGCCGACCGACCCGGTGTTCTACCTGCCGACCCTGTCTTGCCGCGTCATCAGCTACAAGGGCCTGGTGATGCCGGACAACCTGCCGGTGTTCTACCCCGATCTGAACGACGCGCGCTTTGCGTCGAGCCTGGTGGTGTTCCACCAGCGCTTCTCGACCAACACCTGGCCGCAGTGGCGGCTGGCGCAGCCGTTCCGCTATCTGGCGCACAACGGCGAGATCAACACGGTGCAGGGCAACCGCAACTGGAGCCGCGCCCGCGAGCAGAAGTTCGAAACCCCGCTGATCCCGAACATGGACGACATCCGTCCCATCGTCGGCACCAAGGGGTCGGACTCGATGAGCCTCGACAACATGGTCGAGGGCCTGGTGATGGGCGGCGCGGGCCTGTTCCGCGCGCTGCGCCTGGTGATTCCGCCGGCCTGGCAGAACGTCGAGTCGATGGACGCCGACATCCGCGCGTTCTACGAATACAACTCAATGCACATGGAGCCGTGGGACGGCCCCGCCGGCATCGTTTTGACCGACGGCCGCTACGCCGCCTGCACACTCGACCGCAATGGCCTGCGCCCGGCGCGCTGGGTGCTGACCAAGGACCGCATCCTCACCATCGCGTCGGAAGTCGGCGTGTGGCAGATCGACCCGGCCAACGTCGAGCGCAAGGGCCGCGTCAAGCCCGGCCAGATGATCGCCGCCGACCTCGAAACCGGCCGCCTGTTGATGCCGGAAGACATCGACAACGAACTGAAGGGCGCGCAGCCCTACCGCGAATGGCTCAAGGCCCGCGCGGTGAAGCTGGAACTCTCGATCAACCAGGACGCCGACCTGCAGGTGATGGACGCGCCGAGCCTGCTGACGCACCAGAAGCTGTTCAACGTCAGCTTCGAGGAGCGCGACCAGATCATCCGCGTGCTGGCCGAGGACGGTGCCGAAGCGATTGGTTCGATGGGCGACGACACGCCGATGGCGGTGCTGAGCCAGAAGGTACGCTCGCCGTTCGATTTCCTGCGCCAGCAGTTCGCGCAGGTGACCAACCCGCCGATCGACCCGATCCGCGAGGCAATCGTGATGTCGCTCAACACCAGCTTCGGCCGCGAGCGCAACCTGTTCAAGGAAACGCCCGAGCACGCGCACCGGGTGGAAGTGCACACCCCGCTGCTGTCGAAGGAAGCCTTCGACAAGTTGCTGAACCTGAACGACCCGGCGTTTGCCGCGACCACGCTCGACCTGCACTACGATCCGGCGGCGACCACGCTCGAAGCCGCGATCAATGCGCTGACCGCGCGCGCGGTCGACGCGGTGAAGGCGGGCAAGGTCATCCTGGTGCTGTCCGACCGCAATATCGCCAAGGATCGCCTGCCGATCCACGCGCTGTTCGCCACCGGCGCGGTGCACCATGCGCTGATCTCCGCCGGCCTGCGCTGCAACGCCAACATCCTGGTGGAAACCGGCAGCGTGCGCGACCCGCACCACTACGCCTGCCTGATCGGCTATGGCGCCACCGCCGTGTATCCCTACCTCGCCTACCAGGTCATCGGCGAATTCGTGAAAACCGGCGAGATCAAGCCCAATCTTGAGAAAGCGCTGTGCAACTTCCGCAAGGGCATGGACAAGGGCCTGTACAAAGTGCTGTCGAAGATGGGCATTTCGCTGGTGGCGAGCTACCGCGGCGCCCAGCTGTTCGAGGGCGTGGGCCTGCACGAAAGCGTGGTCGAGCTGTGCCTGAAGGGCACGGTGTCGCGCATTTCCGGCGCCAACTTCGACGATTTCGAATCCGACCAGAAGCTGCTGCACAAGGCTGCGTTCAACCCGCTGCGCCCGCTGTCGGCCGGCGGCCTGTTGAAGTTCATGTTCGGCGAGGAGTTCCACGCCTACAACCCGGACGTGGTGCAACAGTTGCAGAAGGCGGTGAAGAACGGCGACTACGCCGAATTCAAGAAGTATTCTGCACTCGTCGATACCCGCCCGGTGGCGATGCTGCGCGACCTGATGAAGCTGAAAGCCGGCGCCAAGCCGATCCCGCTGGAAGAAGTCGAGCCGCTGGAAGCTATTCTCAAGCGCTTCGACTCCGCCGGCATGTCGCTCGGCGCGCTGTCGCCGGAAGCGCACGAGGCGCTGGCCGAAGCCATGAACCGCATCGGCGGCCGCTCCAACTCGGGCGAAGGCGGCGAAGACCCGAAGCGCTACGGCACGGTCAAGACGTCGAAAATCAAGCAGATCGCGTCGGGCCGCTTCGGCGTGACGGCGACCTACCTGGTCAACGCCGAGGTGCTGCAGATCAAGATCGCCCAGGGCGCCAAGCCCGGCGAGGGCGGGCAGCTACCCGGCGACAAGGTTTCGGTCATGATCGCCGGCCTGCGCCACTGCAAGCCCGGCACCCCGCTGATCTCGCCGCCGCCGCACCATGACATCTATTCGATCGAGGACCTGGCGCAACTGATCTATGACCTGAAGCAGGTCAACCCCGACGCGCTGGTGTCGGTGAAGCTGGTGGCCGAGCCCGGCGTCGGCACCATTGCCGCCGGCGTCGCCAAGGCCTACGCCGACCTCATCACCATTTCCGGCTACGACGGCGGCACCGGCGCGAGCCCGCTCGCCAGCGTGAAATATGCCGGTTCGCCTTGGGAGCTCGGTTTGAGCGAAGCGCAGCAGGTGCTGCGTGCCAACGGCCTGCGCGGACGCGTGCGGGTGCAGACCGACGGCGGCCTGAAGACCGGCCTCGACGTCATCAAGGCGGCCATCCTCGGCGCGGAATCCTTCGGTTTCGGCACCGGGCCGATGGTCGCGCTGGGCTGCAAGTACCTGCGCATCTGCCACCTGAACAACTGCGCCACCGGCGTCGCCACGCAGAACGAAAAGCTGCGCAAGGATCACTTCATCGGCCTGCCCGACATGGTGGTGAACTACTTCAAGTTCGTCGCCGAGGAAACGCGCGAACTGATGGCCTCGCTCGGCATCCGCAAGCTGACCGACCTGATCGGCCGCACCGACCTGCTGGATCTGTCGGCCGGCGACACGCCGCGCCAGGGCCGCCTGAAGCTCGGCGTGCTGCTGTCGCAGGGCGACATTCCCGCCGATGCGCCGCGCTTCGCGCAGCAGGATCGCAACCCCTCGTTCGACAAGGGCGAGCTGGCCGAGCAGATGGTGGCCGACGCGATCGGCGCGATCAAGGCCGGCTCCAAGGTCGAACTCGCCTATGAAGTGCGCAACGTCAACCGTTCGATCGGCGCACGCCTGTCGGGCGAGATCGCCAAGGCGCACGGCGGCAAAGGACTGCCGGACGACACCATCCGCATCGACCTGACCGGCTCGGCCGGCCAGAGCCTCGGCGTATGGAACCATAAGGGCCTGACCCTGACGCTGGAAGGCGACGCCAACGACTACGTCGGCAAGGGCATGGGCGGCGGCCGCGTGGTGATCTACCCGCCGCGCACCGCTACCTTCGACGCGCATCGCAATACCCTGATCGGCAACACCTGCCTGTACGGCGCGACCGGCGGCGAACTCTACGCCGCGGGCATGGGCGGCGAGCGCTTCGGCGTGCGCAACTCCGGCGCGCTGGCGGTGGTGGAAGGCATCGGCGACCACGGCTGCGAATACATGACCGGCGGCACCGTCATCGTGCTAGGCGACACCGGGCTCAACTTCGGCGCCGGCATGAGCGGCGGCATGGCCTTCGTGGTCGACGACGCGGGCGACTTTGTGTCGAAGACCAACAAGGAAATGGTCGAACTGACCCGCATCACCAGCGTCGAGACCGAGCCTTACCGCATCTTCCTCAAGGCGCAGGTCGAGCGCCATCTGGCGCTCACCGGCAGCGCACGCGCCCGCGCACTGCTGGCCGACTTCGACGCCACGCTGGCGCGCGTCTGGCTGGTCAAGCCGAAGCGGATTTCGATTGAAGACCTGGTCGAGGACATTCCCGGCCAGTCACGTGAAGCAGTGGAAGCATAAAAATGGGTGACGTATTCCAGTTTTTGAAGCAGCCCCGGCGCGACGGCGAGAAGACCCCGGCCGACGTCCGCAAGCATGAGTTCCGCGAAATCTACGCCAAGATGGATACGGCGCACGCGCAGGAGCAGGCCGACCGCTGCCTCGGCTGCGGCAACCCCTATTGCGAGTGGAAGTGCCCGGTGCACAATTACATTCCCAACTGGCTCAAGCTGGTGACCGAAGGTCGCCTGTTCGAGGCGGCGGAGCTGTCGCACCAGACCAACTCGCTGCCCGAAGTGTGCGGCCGCGTCTGCCCGCAGGATAGATTATGCGAAGGCGCCTGCACCCTCAACAGCGACGGCTTCGACGCGGGGGGCGGCTTCGGCGCCGTGACCATCGGCCAGATCGAGAAATACATTTCCGAAGAGGCCTTCAAGGCCGGCTGGCGTCCCGACATGTCGAACGTGGTGGCAACCGGCAAACGGGTCGCGGTCATCGGTGCCGGCCCGGCAGGACTGGGCTGCGCCGACGTGCTGGCACGCAACGGCGTGAAGCCGGTGGTGTACGACCGCTACGACGAAATCGGCGGCCTCTTAACCTTCGGCATCCCCGAATTCAAGATGGAAAAGACGGTGATGACGCGCCGCCGCGAAGTGTTCGAGGGCATGGGCGTCGAGTTCCGCCTCAACACCGAGATCGGCAAGGACGTATCGATGCAATCGCTGCTCGACGAATACGATGCCGTGTTCATGGGCATGGGCACCTACACCTACATGAAGGGCGGCTTCCCCGGCGAAGACCTGCCCGGCGTGCTGGAAGCGCTGCCGTTCCTGATTTCCAACGTGCGCAAGTGCCTCGACCTGACTAAAGAAGACGAGGTCTACCAAGACATGAAGGGCCTGCGCGTGGTGGTACTCGGCGGCGGCGACACCGCCATGGACTGCAACCGCACCAGCATCCGCCAGGGTGCCGCCAGCGTCACCTGCGCCTACCGTCGCGACGAAAAGAACATGCCCGGCTCCAAGCGCGAAGTCGGCAACGCCAAGGAAGAAGGCGTGCAATTCCTGTGGAACCGCCAGCCGGTCGAAATCGTCGGCGACGGCAAGGTCGAAGGCGTCAAGCTCGTCACCACCGAACTCGGCCCGCCGGATGCACGCGGTCGTCGCACGCCGGTGGTGGTGCCGGGGTCGGAGGAAATCGTGCCGGCCGACCGCGTCATCGTCGCCTTCGGCTTCCGCCCCAATCCGCAGCCGTGGTTCGCCGATCACAGCATCGCCATCGATCAGGGCGGCCGCGTGATTGCCAGCGGCCAGCCGCATGCGTTCCAGACTGCCAATCCCAAAGTGTTCGCCGGCGGCGACATGGTGCGCGGCTCCGATCTCGTAGTGACCGCCGTGTGGGAAGGGCGCGAGGCCGCCAAGGGCATCCTTGGCTATCTCGATCTGCTGTAAATTCTCGCCGCTTTAAACGGCAAACAAAAAGGCCGGAGGCATTGCCTCCGGCCTTTTGCATGTCCAGTCTGGCGATCAGAAACGGGTGCTGTACATCAGTTGCCAGTTCATCTGGCTGTGATCGATAGTCATGCCGCCATTGCCCATGGGCATGGCCGGGCCGCTACCCGTCACCGAAATCTCAGGCACCACACTCAAGGCAAAGTTGAGATCGGACTGCTTGTTGACCGCATAACCCAAACCCGCCGTGTAATGCGTTTCGACAACCGCCGGCCACAGGTAGTTGACGAACGGATTCGGGATCGGGTTTTTGCCGTGGTTGTAGCCGATGCGGCCGGTGAAGACGTCGGTAAACCGGTAAGCCAGACCCAACGCCACCACGATCTGGTCGTCCCAGTCCTGCTGGAACGGCGCCAGCACCATGCCGCCCTGCGAAATGGTCACGGTATTCATGCTGCTGCCCCACAACACGTCCTTGAGGTCTGCCGCGACCATCAGGCGGTCATTTGCCTGCCAGGAAAGGCCCAGCCCGACCATGGCCGGCATGTCAAAACCTGCCACCTCGTACCCCTTGCCCTTGAGGTCGGGCAGATTGGCGGCTGTCTGGTAAACGCCGCCGACGGTCAGCGCGTCGTTCATTTTGTAAGTGAAACCGAGCTTGCCGGCCAGGCTGTAACCCTTGGCGGCACCGGTAAAGTCGCTGCCATCCTTGAAATAAATATCCTTGGTGCCGTTGCCATCGAGGTCGGCGACCAGATCCATACCGGCCCACACGACATCGACGCTGCCGCCGATGTTGAAGCGCTTGTTGACGCTGTAGGCCAGCGGGAAAATCACCCGCCCCACGCCTACCTGCGCCATGTCACCGCTGGCGTACTCGGTGCCCATGCCGCCCTGGCCATAGATGCCGGCACCGTAGACCAGTTGTCCCTGCTTTTTCACGTAGCCAAAGGCCGGACCGTAAAAAGCATCCGCCAGGGAGGTTCCGATAGGCGTCCCGGGGACCGAGACATCAGGACCGATGAACCCCACCATCACGTCGACCCGGCGGCCTTCCGCCATCAGGCCGAGGGTGGCCGGATTATTTGCCAGCGCGGCGCTGCCATTGTCATACGCCATGGCCGCTCCGCCCATGCCTGCGGCGATAGGGCCGTAACCCTCCATGAGCATGCCATTGGTGGCCAGCGCCAGACTGGGCACAGCCAGTCCCACCGCGGCAAGCGTGGCCGCGCGTTTATTCAGTTGCATCGGGGTCTCCTCGAGGATGTGGGGGAAAATCAGAAAAGTCGCGAATTCTAATCTATTAATGCACCGCGCCTCTCGAATTTGCGGCTGCACGGCAAAAATCCTGCCCGCATACGGCGGCCATATGCCCGGAGTTACATCGCGTTACATCTGGTAACCCGGCCCACACATGCCATTTACATGGTCCACCTAACGTGCGGATGTCGGCCCGCGCAATTCAGCACGACGACATCCCTTAAGAAAAGGAGCGACACCATGAAAAGCACCCTGATCAAGGCAGGCCTCGGCATGTTGGCACTGGGCCTGGTGACAGCCCATGCGCAGGCCGGCTGGGAACACGACGGCCAAAACCTCAAACACGCCTACCTGCAAAGCCAGACCTACGCCCGGCACGTCGATGCGCGCCAGAAACAACAGATGAAGCGCATTCAGCACGGCAGGCAATCGGGTTTTCTTACCCGCGTGGAATTCCGCGAGCTGATGCAGGCGCAGCGCAAAATCCAGACCATGGAACAGCGTTTCCGTGCGGACGGCCTGATCGATACTCGCGAATTCAGGCACCTTGACCGGGCGCTGGACAGGGCCAGCCACACCATCAAGGTGAAATCGCATGGCCACCAGGCACGGCATGCCTACGGATCCGGTTATCGGATCAATTAAGCCCTTAATCCTCAGGCGGGGTCCCAGGTGACCCTGAACGAGGTTGCATGTGCAATGCAGGCCTTTCAAGCCCGGGCCGGTGATGCCAAGCCTGTTAGAATGCGGGTTTTGTGTACTGGCCCGCTTCATGTCTGCCCTAAAAAACGACACCTTTCTGCGCGCACTGATGCGCCAGCCCACCGACTACACCCCGATCTGGCTGATGCGCCAGGCCGGCCGCTATTTGCCGGAATACAACGCCACCCGCGCCCGCGCCGGCGACTTCCTGACCCTGTGCAAGACGCCGGACCTCGCCACCGAAGTGACGCTGCAGCCGCTGGCGCGCTATCCGCTCGACGCCGCCATCCTGTTTTCAGACATCCTCACCGTGCCCGACGCGATGGGCCTGGGGCTGTATTTCTCGCAGGGCGAGGGCCCGCGCTTCGAACGCCCCTTGCGCGACGAATGGGAGATCCGCGACCTCTCCGCGCCCGACCCCACCGACAAGCTCGGCTATGTGATGGACGCGGTGAAAAGCATCCGCCGCGCGCTCGACGGCTCGGTGCCGCTGATCGGCTTTTCCGGCAGCCCCTACACGCTGGCCTGCTACATGGTCGAAGGCGGCGGCTCGGACGACTACCGCCACATCAAGACCATGCTGTACAGCCGCCCCGACCTGCTGCACCGCATTCTGGAAGTGAACACCCAGGCGGTGACCGATTACCTCAACGCGCAAATCGAAGCCGGCGCGCAGGCCGTGATGATTTTCGATTCCTGGGGCGGCAGCCTCACCCCGCACGCGTATAAGGAATTTTCGCTCAACTACATGGAGCGCATCGTCGCCGGCCTGATCAAGGAGCGCGAAGGCCGCCGCATCCCCAGCGTCATCTTCACCAAGGGCGGCGGCAACTGGCTGGAAGCCATGGCCGGGATCGGCGCCGACGCAGTGGGCCTGGACTGGACGGTCGATATCGGCGAAGCGGGCCGCCGCGTCGGTGATAAAGTGGCCCTGCAAGGCAACCTCGACCCCTGCGCCCTGCACGGCACGCCGGACAGCATCCGCGCCGAAGCCACGCGCATCATCGACAGCTACGGCAACCACCCCGGCCACGTGTTCAACCTCGGTCACGGCATTTCGCAGTTCACCAACCCGGACAATGTCAGCGTGCTGGTCGAGACCGTGCACAGCCACAGCCGCAAGGTGCGCGCAGCCTAGCCCGCATGTTGCGGATTGCGCACGAATACCCCAACCCAGTTCACCACCCTTTATTTATCTGAATTCACCATGAAACGTATTCTGATCAGTCTGTTTGCCGTGTTTGTCAGCTTTGGCTTTGTCATGCAGGACGCCGAGGCAAAACGTCTGGGCGGGAGCAAATCCTTCGGCATGCAACGCAGCGCACCCGCCAAGCAGGAGGCCGCACCGGCGCGTCAGCAGCAAAGCGCCGCCGCGCCCGCTCAGGCAACCCCGCAAAAGCGCAGCTGGATGGGCCCGATTGCCGGTCTGGCTGCCGGGCTGGGCCTGGCCGCCCTGTTTTCCCATCTGGGAATGGGTGAGGAAATGGCCAATTTCCTGATGCTGGCGCTGCTGGCCATGGCTGCGGTCATGCTGTTCCGCTTCTTCATGCGGCGCAATGCGCCCGTTCCGGCCATGCAATACGCCGGCATGCCGGCCGGAACCCATCCCGGCACGACGCCGGCGGCTTTTGACGCGGCACCCGCCTCACTGAGCAGCAATGTCGTCCGCAGTTTCCCGCCCGGCTTCGATGCCGACGCCTTTGCGCGCGAAGCCAAGCTCAACTTCATCCGCCTGCAGGCCGCTTATGACGCCGGCAACCTGGACGATCTGCGTGCCTTCACCACCCCCGAAGTCTTTGCAGAAATCCGCATGCAACTCACCGAACGGGGGGATGCAGCGCAAATGACCGATGTCATGGCGCTCGATGCCGATGTGCTGGAAGCCGTCGAAGAGGACACCCGCCAGGTCGTCAGCGTGCGCTTCACCGGCCTGGTACGCGAAGCCGCCGATCAGGATGCCCAGCCGCTCGACGAAGTGTGGCACCTCACCCAACCGACCCACGGACGCGGCGGCTGGGTAATCGCCGGCATTCAGCAGGCATAAAAGCCTGTCATTACAAGGCCCTACGCACCCTAAGGGTGCGCAAAAGCCCACCGCGTCGGCCATAGAAGCATTAACTTATGCACATTTTTAGCGCAGCGGAACTTTTTTTACGTCCGGCTATTGACAGCCCCGCCATGTTCACAACCTATTGAATAATATAGATTTGTTCCCCTGCCTGCTTTTTGGTCATCCGGGAACACCCCACTAGACACGGGCGATCAGGGGCGATCAACACAAATCACTCACACAATTATCCACAGCTTGCGTGGACAACACCGATTAAGCTCTATTCAACAGCCACTTAGCCCGCTTTTCCCGACACCCGATCAAGACTCACCGCTAACATGCCATCTCTCATTCAGGTCGCACTCGATACGCCGCTTGACCGGCTGTTCGACTATCGCCTGCCGGATGGCTGGGGATCGGTGCAACCGGGGAGCCTGGTCGAAGTGCCGTTCGGCCGCACCCTCCAGGTTGGGGTGGTACTCGGCCCGGCAACTGACAGCGCCATTCAGGTCGACAAACTACGCAAGGTCATCCGCGTGCTGGACGATCGCCCCGCGCTGACTGCCGACATTCTGCGTTTGGCACAGTTTTGTGCCGATTACTACCATTACCCGTTGGGCGCCATCCTGCTCGCCACGCTGCCTCCGCGCCTGCGAAACGCCACGCCTTTTGTCGCGGAAATGCCCTGGCTGATGCTGACCGATGCGGGGCGGGCGGCAGAGCCCCCGGCCCGTGCCAAGGCGCAGCGCGCCCTGCTCGACACCCTGCGCCAAGCACCCTGGACACGTGACGAATTGCGGACACACAAGCAAAGCCGCCATGCGGCCGCACTGGTCGCAGCGGGTTGGGCCGAATGGTCACGCGCCGCCCCTCCGGCCGCCGTAACCCAGACGGCCGGATCGCCGCCTGCGACTGCCGAGCAGGCGGCCGCGCTCGCATCACTGCTGCCCGCGCTGGGACAGTTCGGTGTCCACCTGATCCACGGCGTCACCGGTAGCGGCAAAACCGAGCTTTATCTGCGCCTGATCGACGCGGTGCTGGCACGCGGCCTGCAGGCGCTGGTGCTGATCCCCGAAATCGCCCTCACGCCGCAACTGGAACAGCATTTCCGCCGCCGCTTTCCCGGACGCCGCTTCGCCACGTTGCACAGCGGGCTTGCCGAGGGCGCACGCACGGAAAACTGGCTCGCCGCGCCCGACTGCGACGTGCTGCTCGGCACCCGGCTGTCGGTATTTGCGCCGCTGCCGCGGCTAGGGCTGATCGTGGTGGATGAAGAGCACGACGCCTCGTTCAAGCAGCAGGACGGCCTGCGCTATTCCGCGCGCGACGTCGCCATCGCGCGCGCCAAGCAAGGCAATGTGCCCGTGCTGCTCGGCTCCGCCACGCCCTCGCTGGAAAGCTACGCGCAGGCCCAAAACGCGCGCTACCAGTTGATCGAGCTGAAGCAACGCGCCATCAGCCAGGCGCAGCTGCCGGCGATCGAACTGGTGGATCTGAAACACCTTCCGCTCGACAACGGCCTCAGCCGTCCCGCCGTGCAGGCGCTGACCGACACCCTCGCGCGCGGTGAGCAGAGTCTGGTGTTCCTCAACCGGCGCGGCTATGCCCCGGCGCTGTACTGCCCGAGTTGCGCCTGGGTATCGCCCTGCCCGCGCTGCTCGGCGCGGCTGGTGTTCCACCGCGCCACACCTCATTCAACCCGGTCGCACCGGTTGAAATGCCACCACTGCGGATTCGAGACGCGCATCCCGCCCGAATGCCCGAGTTGCGGCAACCCCGACCTGAAGGCGCTCGGCCAGGGCACGCAGCGGCTGGAGGAAACGCTCACTGCCCTGCTGCCCGGCGCGCGCATCCGCCGCATCGACCGCGACACCATGCGTCCGCGCGCCTGGGCCGAGCTGGGCGAGGCGGTGCACGGCGGCGAGATCGACATCCTGGTCGGCACCCAGATGCTGGCCAAGGGCCACGACTTTCCCAACATGACACTGGCGCTGATCCTCGACACCGACGGCGCGCTCTACAGCCCCGACTTTCGCGCCACCGAACGCCTGTTCGCCCAGCTGATGCAGGTGGCCGGACGCGCTGGACGCGCCGACAAGCCCGGCCGCGTGCTGATCCAGACCGCCTTTCCCGATCACCCGTTATTCCGCCACCTGCAGCGCCACGACTATTCCGGCTACGCACGCACACTGCTGGCTGAACGCAAACAGCTCGAATTGCCGCCGTTCACCCGGCAGGTATTGCTGCGCGCCGAGGCAACCACGATGGACGCGGCGCTGGCCTTTCTGCAGCGTGCCGCCGCACTGGCCCCCGATATCGGAGGCGTCAGCGTATTCGCTGCAACCCCCGCCCCGATGGCGCGCGTGGCCAACCTGGAGCGCGCGCAACGGCTGATTCAGTCAGCCTCACGCCAGGCCCTGCAGGCCTTCGTGCGCGACTGGCGCCCGCAACTCGACACCATCAGGCCGCGCGTCGCGCGCTGGTCGCTTGACGTTGATCCGACGTCTGCTTGACACCCCCATCGCACCTCACGTAAAACGTCAAAAACAAACCTCTACCAATAAAAAACATAAAGCCAGGCTGGGGAAGCGTGCAGCAATCCACTCAAAACCACCCTAACCAAAATACGCTCAGGATTCGACTGGCGCTATCGACCCAGGCTTGTTTTGAATATCTGAAATGCGGCCAGCCCCCATTGCCTGCCGACCAAACGATCAAACAGGTTTCAAGGGCTATCGGCGATGCCCCTCAAAATCGCCCGCTAAATTAATAAAAGGAATGAAAATGGAGGAGACAACAACCATGGAAGCAACGCAGGAGTCCCGCAACATCTCATTACTGGTATGGATCGGGACCTTGTTTTTCGGGTTTATTCCCGGACTGATCGTTTACCTCATCAAAAAAGATGACGCCTACATTCAGGACCAGTCCAAGGAAGCACTCAACTGGTCGATCACCGCGATCATCGGATATTTTGCAGGCTTGATCCTGACCTTCATTCTGGTCGGCGTACTGGTCATGGCCGTAGTGGGGATCGCTCACCTGGTGTTTTGCATCATGGGCGCCATTGCGTCATCCAAGGGCGCACCGTTCAGGGTTCCGTTTGCCATTCGTTTGGTCAAGTAAATCTCAAGACGGGGCGGGTCGTCCCGTCCCGAGCCTGAACCCGTCCGCATCAGGACAACACCCGGCCCCAATAGCGCGCGTGGCGCTTATAATTGCACGACATCCATTTTGAACACTGAGAGGGCGTCCGTAGCCACCCTCTTTGTAACCATGTCCAACCTCCACCCGCTCAAAGAACAGATCGCCCTGCTGATCGGCGAAGCCCTCGAAACCGTCGCGCCCGACGCCCCAGTCAGCCTTGAAATCGAACGCCCGAAGAACCCCGATCACGGCGACTTTTCCAGCAACGCAGCCATGCAGCTGGCACGCCCGCTGAAGAAGAATCCGCGCGAACTGGCGCAGCTGATTCTTAGCGAACTGCCGGCTTCGCCGCTGATCGCCAGGACCGAAATCGCCGGCGCCGGCTTCATCAATTTCCACCTCACCCCGGCCGCCTGGCACGGCGTCGTACCGCAGATCCGTTCGGCCGGCGCGCAATTCGGCCGCGGCGACGCAGGCAAGGGCCACAAGGTGCTGGTCGAGTTCGTTTCCGCCAACCCGACCGGCCCGCTGCACGTCGGCCACGGCCGTCAGGCCGCGCTGGGGGACGCCATCTGCAATCTGTACGCAACCCAGGGTTGGGAGGTGTATCGCGAGTTCTATTACAACGATGCCGGGGTGCAGATCGCCACGCTGGCCCACAGCGTGCAGGCGCGCGCACGCGGGCTGAAGCCGGGCGACACCGAATGGCCCGAATCCGCCTACAACGGCGACTACATCGCCGACATCGCGGCGGATTTTCTGGCCGGGAAAACCGTGAAATCGGACGACCGCGAGTTCACCGCGTCGGGCGATGTGAACGATCTCGATTCGATCCGCCAGTTCGCCGTCGCCTACCTGCGCCACGAGCAGGATCTCGACCTCCAGGCCTTCGCGGTAGGCTTCGATAACTACTATCTGGAGTCGAGCCTGTACACCAGCGGGCGCGTCGAGGCCACGGTGCAGAAGCTGGTCGACGCCGGCAAGACCTACGAGCAGGACGGCGCGCTATGGTTGCGCACCACCGATTACGGCGACGACAAGGACCGCGTGATGAAGAAGTCCGACGGCACCTACACTTATTTCGTGCCGGACGTTGCCTACCACATCGCCAAATGGGAGCGCGGCTATGAGCGCGCCATCAACATCCAGGGCACCGACCACCACGGTACCATCGCACGGGTGCGCGCCGGCCTGCAGGCCGCCAGCGCCGGCATCCCCGAAGGCTATCCCGATTACCTGCTGCACACGATGATCCGGGTCATGCGCGGCGGCGAGGAGGTGAAAATCTCCAAGCGTGCCGGCAGCTACGTCACCCTGCGCGACCTCATCGACTGGACCAGCAAGGATGCCGTGCGCTTTTTCCTGCTGTCGCGCAAGGCCGACACCGAGTACATCTTCGACGTCGATCTGGCCGTCGCCAGGAACACCGACAACCCGGTGTACTACGTGCAGTACGCCCATGCCCGGATTTGCCGGGTGTTCGAGGAATGGGGCGGCATGTCCGGCGCGCTGGACGCTGCCGAGCTCTCCCCGCTGACCGCGTCGCACGAACTCGCGCTGATGCAGCGCCTGGCCGAATATCCGGAAGTGGTCGCCGGCGCCGCGCGCGATCTGGCACCGCATCTGCTGGTGCATTACCTGCAGATGCTGGCAGGCGACTTCCACGCCTGGTACAACGCGGAAAAATTCCTGGTCGACGACAGCGCGACAAAACTCGCTCGTCTTGCACTGGCCGATGCCACCCGCATTGCGATCGTCAACGGCCTGGCTTTGCTCGGCGTATCCGCCCCGGAGAAAATGTAAACATGACCAAGCCCGCTCCCCACAAAAACAGCCGCTCGGAAAAAAACTCGATATTCACTGGCGTGCTGATCGGACTCATCGTCGGCGCGATTCTCGCCGCGGGGGTAGCACTGTGGATATTCGGCGGCACCCCGTTCAAGCTCACTCCAGCGTCTCCGCCCTCGCCCCCCACCCAGACAGCCGTGCCCAACACACCCGACACCGCACCCAGCTTTGATTTCTACAAAGTGCTGCCGAGCGACACGCCTACCGAATTGCCGACTGCCGACACACCCGCCGCCCCGGTCACGCGCTATTACCTTCAAGCGGGCGCCTTTCAGAATCCGGCCGATGCCGACAACCTGAAAGCTCAGCTCGCCTTGCTGGGTATCGAAGCCGTCATCCAGACCGTCGAAACGGAAGACAAGGACGTGTTCCATCGTGTGCGCGTGGGTCCGCTTCACGCCATGGATGAAATTAATCGTACCCGCAGTCGGTTGTCGCAGAACAATATCCCGGCCACGCTGGTCAAAGAAGTTCCCGCCCCCTAGGAGATGCCCCGATGTTCACCCGCGCACTGGCTTTCTTTGCCGCCGCTGTCATGTCCCTTTCTGCCGCGGCAGCCGGCCCCGAGGTTTTCGAGGGTCATGATTACGCTCGCCTGAAAAACCCGCAGCCCGTCAGCACTGGCAACCAGGTCGAGGTTCTGGAGTTTTTCTGGTATCGCTGTCCGCACTGCTTTCAACTCGAGCCTGCGCTCAATACCTGGCTGAAAAAGCTGCCCAAGGACGTCAAGATTCGCCGTGTGCCGGCCGTGTTCCGTGACGACTGGATGCCCGGCGCCAAGCTTTACTACACCCTTGAGCAGATGAATCTGCTCAATAAACTGCACAACAAGGTTTTCGATGCCTACCACATGGAAAACATCAACCTCAACGACCCCAACGTACTGGGCGACTGGATCGCCAAGCAGGGCGTTGACCGCAACAAATTCGAGGCTGTCTACCAGTCCTTCTCGACTCAATCCAAGGCCGCGCAGGGTGGCCGCTTGGCGACCAGCTATGCCATCACCGGCGTGCCTGCTTTCGTCATTGACGGTAAATTCACCGCCACCGTTTCGATGGCAGGCAGCCAGGCCCGATTGTTCGAAGTGCTCGACCAGTTGATCGTCAAGGCACGTGCCGAGCGCCGCGCCACCGCCGGCAACCTCTGATCGTTTAGCATCCGCTCCGCTCAGGGACTTCAACCCGGCTCCCCAGACATTGAATAAGCCCGTAAGGATTTTAAATAAACCCTTACGGGTTTTCATCACCGGAGCAAGTTCCGGGCTGGGCGCTGCGCTGGCGCGACATTACGGTGCTCGGGGGGCGCTGCTGGGCCTGGCCGGGCGCCGGCTCGATGGCCTGCTGGATACCGCGGCAGGGCTTGATGCACGGCTATATCAGGCCGACGTACGGGATGCCGCGGCGATGCAGGCAGCCGCCGAGGCGTTTCTGAACGATCTCGGCCCACCCGATATCGTTATCGCAGCGGCAGGCATCAGTGTCGGCACCCTCACGGAATACGCCGAGGATGCCACGGTATTCCGCGCGGTAATGGATGCCAATGTGCTCGGGCTGGTACACACCTTTCAGCCTTTCATCGCATCCATGCGGCCAGCCGGAGGCGTGTTGTGCGGCATATCCAGCGTAGCCGGCGTGCGTGGACTGCCGGGCGGTGGCGCCTACTCCGCCTCCAAAGCGGCGGCCACCCTATATCTGGAAGCGCTGCGTCTGGAACTGAAAACGCATGGCATCGCCGTGGTCACCGTGGCACCCGGCTATATCGATACCCCGATGACGCGGGTCAACCCCTATGCAATGCCCTTCAAGATGACGGCCGCCGCCGCCGCGAGCAAGATTGCACGCTGCATTGCCCGCCGTCACGCCTACACCATCATTCCGTGGCAGATGGCCTGGGTAGCGCATTTGCTGAAATGGCTGCCCATTCCGGTTTATGATGCGCTATTCCGGAATGCGCCGCGCAAGCCTCGCGGCCTGCCCACTTAGTCCCGCGTAAATATCAGTCGGTGGAACCAGCATGCCAAGCCCCTTGAACATCATCCTCATTGACGACCACCCCCTTCTGCGCATGGGTGTCGCCGGCTATATCCAGCAGGAACCGGATCTGACGCTCACCGCGCAACTGGCCAACGCGGCCGAGCTACGCGCCTGGATCGCGCAAGGCAACCGCGCCGATGCCGCGCTGCTCGACCGCTCGCTGCCCGACGCAGATGGACTCGACCTCGTCTCCGAACTACGTGACCTGGGAATCAAGGTCATCATGCTCACCATTGCCGACTCCGACGAGGAAATCTCCGAGGCGATCTCATCCGGCGTCGATGGCTATGTCATCAAATCCAGTGAGCCGGACCAGGTGCTCGCCGCCATCCGCAGCGTGTGCGACGGCCAAAGCAGCTTCCCGCTCAACATCATGCAGAAGATGGCGCGCGGCGAACTCAACAACAGCGCACTATCCGCGCTGACTGCGCGCGAAATGGAAATCGTCGATCACGTGAAGGAAGGGCTATCCAACAAGGCCATCGCCTACAAGATGACCTTGTCAGAAAATACCGTACGCAATCATCTGCGCAACATCATGGAAAAGCTGGGCCTGCGCAACCGCGTACAGGTCGCCACGCTGGCGCTGAAGGAAGATCACAAGCGGCACTGAGGCGACTCCATCGCGTCCGCGCTTGCATCTCCGCGCGGCGGCGCGCCGCCGCTATTCCACCGTCACGCTCTTCGCCAGATTGCGCGGTTTGTCGACATCCGTGCCCTTTTGCAGGGCCGCATGATATGACAGTAACTGCAGTGGAACCGTGTGGAGGATCGGGGACAGTGCGCCGTTGCTGCCGCCCGACAGCTTGATGACATGGACGAAAGCCGATTCCTCGATATGCACGTCACCATCGGCGATGACGTACAGCTCGCCGCCGCGCGCGCGCACTTCCTGCATATTCGACTTCAGTTTTTCGATCAGTTGATCGTTCGGCGCGATCGTAATGACCGGCATGTCTTCGTCAACCAGCGCCAGCGGGCCATGCTTGAGCTCTCCTGCCGGATAGGCCTCGGCATGAATGTAGGAAATTTCCTTCAGCTTCAGCGCGCCTTCGAGCGCAATCGGATAGTGCACACCGCGCCCGAGAAATAATGCGTGATGCTTGTTGGCGAAACGCTGCGCCCAAGCCTCGATCTGCGGTTCCAGTGCCAGCACGTATTGCAGTTTGCCAGGCAGGCTGCGCAGCTCAGCCAGATAGCCGGTTTCCTGTTCCGCGCTGAGTCGTCCGCGCAGCTTGGCCAGCACCAGCGTCAGCAGGAACAGGCCGGCGAGCTGGGTAGTAAAGGCCTTGGTCGAGGCGACGCCGATTTCGGGGCCGGCGCGGGTCATGAATTTGAGCCGAGACACCCGGGTGAGCGCTGACTCCGGTACGTTGCAAATCGTCAGCGTCTTGTCCTGGCCCTGGGCCTTGGCGTGATTCAGCGCCGCTAGGGTATCGGCGGTTTCGCCCGACTGCGAGATGGTGACGATGAGTGCGTCCGGGTTGGGTACCGAGGTACGGTAGCGATACTCACTGGCAATTTCGGCACGCGCCGGAATGCCCGCGATCTCTTCGAGCCAGTACGTGGCGACTTTTGCGGCATGGTAGCTGGTACCGCAGGCAAGAAAGGTCACCGCATTCACTGTACCCAATACTTCGACGGCGTCATAGCCGAACCATTCGGGTTGAACATGGTCCGCCGCCACGGCGGTCAGCAGCGTATCGGTCAACGCGCGCGGCTGCTCATGGATTTCTTTCTGCATGAAGTGCCGGTAAGGGCCGAGCTCGGCCATGTCAGCCGACAGTTCGGAAATGTGTACGCTACGGTCGACCGGCTTGCCGGTGGCGTCATACACCTCTACCGTCAGCAGGCCGATGTCGGCCACATCGCCTTCCTCGAGATACATCACGCGCTGGGTTACCGGCAGCAGGGCCGAGACGTCGGAGGCTATAAAGTTTTCCTCAATGCCAAGGCCGACCAGCAGGGGGCTCCCCTTGCGTGCGCAGACCAGCCGATGAGGTGAGTCCTCACTGACCACGCCGATTGCATACGCGCCTTCGAGTTCGGCCACGGCCGCACGAGTAGCCGTGAGCAGATCTTTCGACTGACGGAAATAAAACGCAATCAAATGCACGATCACTTCGGTATCGGTTTCCGACGTGAAAACGAACCCCGCCGCCCTGAGGCGGCCGCGCAGCGATTCGTGATTTTCGATGATGCCGTTATGCACCACGGCCAGACCGTCGCTGACATGCGGATGCGCATTGGCCTCCGACGGCGCGCCATGCGTTGCCCAGCGCGTATGCGCAATCCCCAGATGGCCATGTACCCGCTGGGTGACGCATTCCTCGGCGAGTGCGGCAACACGGCCAATGCTGCGAACCCGTTTCAGCCCGTCGTTGACGATGACGAGGCCCGCCGAATCGTAGCCTCGGTACTCCAGCCGCCGCAGGCCTTCGAGCAGGATGGGGACGACGTTGCGTTGCGCAACCGCGCCGACAATGCCGCACATATTCAGCTTTCCTTTTTCTGTTTGACGGGGCGCTTCCAGCCACCAAGCGTAAGCTGTTTTGCCCGCGACAAGGTGAGTTCGCCTGCAGGCGCATCCTTGGTAAGCGTAGTGCCGGCGCCCAGTGTCGCACCGCGTCCGACCGTGACCGGCGCCACCAGCTGGGTATCCGATCCGACGAAAACCTCGTCCTCGATGACGGTGCGATGCTTGTTGGCGCCGTCATAGTTGCAGGTGATGGTGCCGGCGCCAATGTTGACCATCTTGCCCATGGTTGTATCGCCTACGTAGGACAGATGATTGATCTTGGAGCCGTCATCGATCTGGCTGTTCTTGATCTCGACGAAGTTGCCGACGTGGACGTCGCGTGCCAGCGTGGTGCCTGGACGGATACGCGAAAACGGTCCCAGCCGGTTTGCTTCACCGATGGTGGCCTCGTCGATCAGGGTAAAGGCATCGATGCGCGTACCCGCTGCGACAGTCACATTGCGCAGCACGCAGTTGGCGCCCACTTGCACGCCGTCGCCCAACTCGACACGGCCTTCGAATATGCAATTGACGTCGATCATGACGTCTCGCCCGCAATCGAGCGTGCCACGCACATCGAGCCTTGACGGATCCATCAAGGTCACTCCTGCGTCGAGCAAAACCTGGGCAATTTCGTTCTGGTGAATGCGTTCAAGTTGAGCCAGCTGCGCTTTGCTGTTCACGCCCAGCACCTCCCACTCATGGCCGGGCTGGTGCGTATCCACGCCGACACCATCGCGTACTGCCAGCGCAATGATGTCGGTCAGGTAATACTCGCCCTGTGCATTGTCATTTCTCAGCTCGGCAATCCATTGTTTGAGGTGACGGGTCGCCACGGCGAGAATGCCGGTATTGACCTCCTGGATCGCACGCTCAGCCGGTGTCGCGTCCTTGTGTTCAACGATGCGGGCCACATGCCCGTGCTCGCGCACAATGCGCCCATATCCATCGGGGTGCGCCAGACTCACCGTCAGCAAACCCAGTCTGCCAGACTGCGCTGCAGCCACCAGTGGACGCAAACTTGCCGCATGAATCAACGGCACATCGCCATACAAAACCAGCGTCACGCCATCGTCTGCCAGCAGGGGCAGCGCCTGTTTCACAGCATGGCCGGTCCCGTACTGTTCGGCCTGAAGCACGAAGCTCAGCGTATCGTCGGCCAACGCAGCGGGAACCGCCTCACCGCCAAAACCATACACCACGCAGGTTCGCACCGCGCCAAGCGCGTGGGCCGCATCCACCACATGCCCCAGGAGCGGTTTGCCCGCCAGTTTGTGCAGCACCTTGGGCATATCCGAACGCATGCGAGAGCCCTTGCCCGCAGCCAGTATCACGATTTCAAGCGTTGAATGCATTCGTATCGGTCAGAAAAGTTGATTGCTTGCACCCGGGGAGGCACAAAACTTCGTCAAGTATAAAGCCTCGGGCAGCGTGCCATACCGGAGAACAGAACATGCAATGAAACCTGGTTGCAACCAGCGCTTCGCCAAAAGCGATTACATGCATTGCTTACCTGGCTTGTCCCTTTGACATGGCTTTTTTCGCACCAGCCTGATCTCAAGCTTTCAGCCTGGCGACAATAAAAACGGGAGCCGCAGCCCCCGTTTTTATTGTGCTTCGGTGCGTAATGATTACTGTGTCACCAGTTCAACGCGACGGTTCTTGAAACGACCTTCTTTCGTGGCGTTGTCAGCAATCGGACGCGATTCGCCATAACCCTTGGCGGTCAGACGATCCGCTGCAACACCCTTCTTGATCAGGTAGTTGCGTACGGTCTCTGCACGTCGCTGCGAAAGCTTGAGGTTGTAGCTGTCACTGCCTCTGCTGTCGGTATGGCCCGCAACCTTGACTTTGGTTTTACCCTGTTTTTTCAGGGTGGCGGCAGCCTTGTCAAGGATGGCATGGGATTCAGGCCGCAGCGTGGCCTTGTCGAAATCAAAATTCACCCCTTCAAGAACCTGTGTCTCCACGATACAGGGCGCGTCGAGCAACCCACGACCCGGGCAGCCAATGGTGCCATAAAGCTCATACCCAACGGTCTTCCCGCTTGGGCTGGCGGCATTGCTGGGGTCATAAAAATCACCCTCGGCTGCATGAGCGGTCATGATGCTCGCAGAAACCAAGGCCACATTAAGGGCGCTAAAAATAAAAGAGTGCGTACGCATTGTTGATCCCCTGTTATGAATGAATTGTTGTTGCAGATAAGTTAAGCGAGCCAATTTTGACCTTGCCAGAAGAACCCCTGTGGCAGGGTAACCATTAGTCTAGAATGCTGCTACACGCCATTCAGCTTATATCATTTGTTTGTAATACAAAAGTACTAATTCGGCATTAAGCGCCTTGACGGTTCTTCATCAATGGAAAAAGGGCAACCCTAAAGCCGCCCTTTTTCATTTTGAGTCATCAGGCTCGATCAACAAGCCTGCTTACGCAGTTTCTGGGGCGCGGAAACAAAATAACGCTGCACCACAGATCAATTTGATCAAGTTCAAACAAATCCAAATCTCATTATCTGTATGGGATCAACTCCACACGGCGATTCTTGAAACGACCTTCCTTGGTCGCATTGTCGGCAACCGGCTGAGACTCACCATACCCCTTGGCAGTCAGACGGTCTGCAGCAATGCCCTTGCCGATCAGATAATTGCGAACGGTTTCAGCACGCCGCTGGGACAAGCCCATGTTGTATGCCTCTGTGCCGATACTATCGGTATGGCCCGCAACTTCAATCTTCACGTCGCCCCATTTATCCAGCGCGGCCGCGTTACGATCGATGATTGCGCCGGCCTCCGGACGCAGCGTCGCCTTGTCAAAATCAAAGTTCACCCCCTCCAGCACCAGTTTTTGGGGCATAGACACGGACGCAGGTTGCGGTGTTGCTGCAGCAACCGCGGCAATCGGTGCGGGAACCGGACAAGGCGCGTCGAGCAGTTGCCGGCCTGGGCAACCAATGGTTCTGTAAAGCTCATAACCGATCGTTTTCCCGGTTGAACTGGCCGCATTGGATGGGTTGTAAAAAGCCGGTTCAGCTGCATAAGCCGTAGCCGCCATGCCGGCAGTCATCAACAACGCGCCGAGAGCGCTTACGAGAGAAGATGTTGCACGCATAATTAAGTCCCCATTGTTGTGAATTCAATCAAATCTGCATTTGATTTTGCGATTGCCTTGATGCTGACCCACCCTAAGGCACGCAGCACTTCATTCTCTTACGATAGTGAATGACAAACGTGCCAACCACCAGTTCCTGAATTGCAATAATTCAAACGACCCCCCACTGCCATTGTATTTCAAGAATAGTGCACCGAACCCGTCTGTCAATGAATCGACGACCGCCACGCGACGGCAATGCCCCTTGTGCCTTACCTGGGCACAACCAAAAAAGCCCGCCTTTTACAAGGCGGGCTTCTGTTCGCCAGCACAACCCCAAGGTTGTCTTGCACAAGCTTGATCAAGCGGGAATCAGGTCAGTTTACGCAGTTTCTTGATGGCCGCCAGTTGGGCAACTGCCTGTGCCAGCTCAGCCTGAGCCTGCGCATAATCGATGCTCGCTGCCTTGTCCTTCATTGCCTCCTCGGCAGCGCGCATGGCTTCGAGCGCCTTCGCCTCGTCGAGATCGGCGCCGCGAATGGCGGAGTCGGACAGAATGGTAACGACGTTCGGCTGTACTTCAAGAATGCCGCCCGAGACATAGATCAGCTCTTCTTCAACCTGATTCGGCACCTTGATGCGCACCGAGCCGGGCTTCAGCGTGGTCAACAGCGGCGTGTGACGCGGATAGATGCCGAGCTCGCCGCGCTGGCCGGGAGCAATCACCACTTCGGCAATACCGGAGTAGAGTGATTTTTCAGCGCTGACGATGTCGACGTGGATTGTCATGGCCATGGTTTATTCCAGTTGAGAGCGGAGAGCCGAGAGTCGAGAGTGGGAGCCTCTCTCGGCTCACCGCTCTCCACTCTCGGCTTCCTGGTTACTGAATGGTCTTCGCCTTTTCGACCGCTTCTTCGATCGCGCCGACCATGTAGAAGGCCTGTTCCGGCAGGTGATCGTATTCGCCTTCGACAATCGCCTTGAAGCCGGCGATGGTCTCTTTCAGCGTGACGTACTTGCCGGGCGCGCCGGTGAACACTTCGGCGACGAAGAACGGCTGCGACAGGAAGCGCTGGATTTTCCGCGCGCGGGACACCGCCAGCTTGTCTTCCGGCGACAGCTCGTCCATACCCAGAATCGCGATGATGTCGCGCAGTTCCTTGTACTTCTGCAGGGTGCCCTGCACCGCACGGGCCACGCCGTAGTGCTCTTCGCCGACGACCTGCGGGTCAAGAATACGCGAGGTCGAATCGAGCGGGTCCACCGCGGGGTAGATACCCAGTTCGGCGACCTGACGGCTCAACACCAAAGTCGCATCCAGGTGGGCGAAGGTGGTGGCGGGCGACGGGTCGGTCAAGTCATCCGCCGGCACGTACACGGCCTGGAAGGAGGTGATCGAGCCGGTGCGGGTGGAGGTGATGCGCTCCTGCAGGCGGCCCATTTCGTCGGCCAAGGTCGGCTGGTAGCCCACCGCGGACGGCATCCGGCCCAAGAGCGCGGACACTTCGGTACCGGCCAGCGTGTAACGGTAGATGTTGTCGACGAACAGCAGCACGTCGCGGCCTTCGTCACGGAAGTATTCGGCCATGGTCAGACCGGTCAGCGCGACGCGCAGACGGTTGCCGGGGGGCTCGTTCATCTGGCCGTAGACCAGTGCGACCTTGTCCAGCACGCCGCCTTCTTTCATCTCGTGATAGAAGTCGTTGCCTTCGCGGGTCCGTTCACCGACGCCGGCGAACACCGAGAAGCCCGAGTGCGCCACGGCGATGTTGCGGATCAGCTCCATCAGCGTCACGGTCTTGCCCACGCCGGCGCCGCCGAACAGGCCGACTTTACCGCCCTTGGCAATCGGCATGATCAGGTCGATGACCTTGATGCCCGTTTCGAGAATTTCGACCGCGGTAGCCTGGTCGGCATAAGCCGGCGGCTTGCGATGGATCGGCATGAGCTTTTCGGCGTTAACCGGGCCGGCTTCATCAATCGGCGTGCCCAGCACGTTCATGATACGGCCCAGCGTAGCCTGACCGACCGGCACCATGATCGGGTTGCCGGTAGCGAGCACGTCCATGCCGCGGCGCAGGCCGTCGGTGGAACCCATCGCAATGGCGCGAACGACGCCGTCGCCCAGCTGCTGCTGGACTTCCATCGTCAGTTCCGGCGACTGCATTTTCAGCGCTTCGAAGACCTTCGGCATGGCATCACGCGAAAACTCCACGTCCACCACGGCACCGATGATCTGAACAATTTTTCCGTTGCTCATGTTGTTGATTTCCTAAAAAATTAAATTCTTTGGCCTGTATGGAAGGATGGCGCGCTCAAACTGCAGCGGCGCCCGCGACGATCTCGGACAGTTCCTTGGTAATCGCGGCCTGACGGGTCTTGTTGTATACCAGCTTCAGTTCGCCGATCACGTCCTTGGCGTTGTCCGACGCGGCCTTCATGGCCACCATCCGTGCCGACTGCTCGCACGCAATGTTCTCGGCCACACCCTGGTACACCAGCGATTCGATATAGCGCATCAACATGCCGTCGACGACCGGTTTGGCATCGGGTTCGTAGATGTAATCCCAGTGCGTTTTCAGGCTGGCTTCCTCGTTGCTTTCCAGTTGCGCCAGCGGCAGCAGTTGGGTCAGCGTCGGCTCCTGCTTCATGGTGTTGATGAAGCGGTTGTAGACGATGTACAACGCATCGATGCGGCCATCCATGTACGCATCCAGCATGATCTTGACCGGGCCGATCAGCTTGTCCATGTGCGGCGCATCGCCGATGGCGGTCAGCTGCGACACCACGTTGGCGCCCAGGCGCTGCATGAAGCCCAGCCCCTTGTTGCCGATCGCGGTGACGTCAATGCCGACGCCTGCGGCTTCCCATTGCTTCATCTGGGTCACCACCATGCGCAAGACATTGGTGTTGAGGCCGCCGCACAGGCCCTTGTCCGAGGTGACGATGATGACGCCAACACGCTTGATGTTCGCGCGCGCGATCACGAACGGATGCTTGTATTCCGTGTGCGCATACGCCATGTGGGTCGCCACGTTGGCGATTTTCTCGGCGTACGGGCGCGCGGCTTTCATGCGGTCCTGCGCCTTGCGCATCTTGGACGCCGCGACCATTTCCATGGCCTTGGTGATCTTGCGCGTGTTTTCCACGCTCTTGATCTTGGTCCGAATTTCTTTTCCGGCTGCCATTATTTCTCCTTAAACCAGCGGCTGCTAATCAGCGCGGTCGATTTAATAGACGCCGGTTTTCTTGAACTCGTCCACCGCGGCGGTGAGCGCCTTTTCAGTGGCCTCATCCAGATTGCCGCTGGTTTCGATGGTATCCAGGATGCTGCCATACTTGGACTTGATGAACGCCAGCAGTGCGGACTCGAACGGCAGGATCTTGTTCACTTCGACGTCATCCATGTAGCCCTTGTTGACCGCGAACAGGGTCAGCGCCATCTGCGAAACCGACATCGGCGAATACTGCGCCTGTTTCATCAGTTCGGTGACGCGACGGCCGCGCTCAAGCTGCTTGCGGGTGGCTTCGTCGAGATCGGACGCGAACTGGGCGAAGGCCGCGAGTTCACGGTACTGCGCCAGTGCCAGACGAATACCGCCGCCGAGCTTCTTGATGACCTTGGTCTGCGCGGCACCGCCGACGCGGGACACCGACAAACCGGCGTTGATCGCGGGACGAATACCGGCGTTGAACAGGTCGGTTTCGAGGAAGATCTGGCCGTCGGTAATCGAGATCACGTTGGTCGGCACGAACGCGGACACGTCGCCGGCCTGCGTTTCGATGATCGGCAGCGCGGTCAGCGAACCGGTCTTGCCCTTGACGGCGCCGTTGGTGATCTTCTCGACGTAGTCGGCGTTGACGCGCGCGGCACGCTCAAGCAGACGCGAGTGCAGGTAGAACA
>DILD01000003.1:42186-48343 GCA_002424845.1 Thiobacillus denitrificans
TCGCGGCCCGGCGGACGGCGCAGCAACAGCGACACCTGACGGTAGGCCCAAGCCTGTTTGGTCAGATCGTCGTACACGATCAGCGCGTCTTCACCGAGGTCGCGGAAGTATTCGCCCATGGTGCAGCCGGAGTACGGTGCGATGTACTGCATGGCAGCAGCGTCAGCAGCGGTCGCGGCCACGACAATGGTGTGATCCATCGCGCCGTGCTCTTCCAGCTTGCGCACCACGTTGGCCACCGAAGAAGCCTTCTGGCCGATGGCGACGTAGATGCACTTCACGCCGGTGCCCTTCTGGTTGATGATGGCGTCGATCGCGACCGCGGTTTTGCCGGTCTGGCGGTCGCCGATGATCAGTTCGCGCTGACCGCGGCCGACCGGCACCATGGCGTCGATCGACTTCAGGCCGGTCTGCACCGGCTGGTCAACCGATTTACGCTCGATCACGCCGGGCGCGATGCGCTCGATCGGCATGGTCCTGTCGGCGGCGATGGGACCCTTGCCGTCGATCGGCTGGCCCAGCGAGTTCACCACGCGGCCCAGCAGGCCACGGCCGACCGGCACTTCGAGAATGCGGCCGGTGCACTTGGCGACGTCGCCTTCGGTGATGTGCTCGTAATCGCCCAGGATCACGGCGCCGACCGAGTCGCGCTCGAGGTTCAGCGCCACGCCGAAGGTGTTGCCCGGCATTTCGATCATCTCACCCGACATCACGTCGGACAGACCATGAATGCGGACGATGCCGTCGGTGACGGAAACGATCGTGCCCTGGGTGCGCAACTCGCTCGACGCACCGAAGTTTTCGATCTTGGCTTTAATCAGTTCGCTGATTTCGCTTGGATTCAATTGCATTTGTGTTCTCCGAACCGTGAGGTTCCGATAAATATGAGTGGATAAGCCTGGCCGCGCCTTAAGCCTGCAGGGCGAAGGACATGCGTTGCAGCCGCCCTTTCACCGAGCCGTCTATCACCTGGTCGCCGATGGTAATCACTGCGCCACCGATCAGTTCGGGGTCAAGCGCCACCTGTACGTTCACCGCACGGTTGAACTTGGCCTTGAGTCCGGTCACCAGATCGTCGATCTGTGCCTGCGTCATTTCCTGCGCGCTGGTGATGGTGGCTTCGAGTGTTGCTTCGGCATTGGCTTTCAACGTCTCGAACTGCGTGCTGATTTCGGGCAGCAGCGACAGTCGATCGTTTTCTGCCAGCACCTTGACGAAGTTACCGCCGCGCTCGCCGAGGTCGGCACCTGCCACCTCGATGATCAGGCTAGCGACACGCTCAGCCGCCACCGCCGGATCAGCGATCAGACGCGCCACTTGCGCATCCGCCACGATCAGCGCCAGCGATTGCACACGGGAAGACCAGCCTGCCAGGTCATTTTCGCCCTGCGCCATGCGGAAAACCGCTTCGGCATAGGGGCGTGCCAGGGTAGACAGTTCGCTCATGATTTACAGCTCGGCTTTCAGCTGGCCCAACAGGTCAGCATGGGTTTGCGCATTGACTTCGCGACGCAGGATCTTCTCTGCGCCAGCCACAGCCAGGGCCGCCACCTGCTCACGCAGGCTTTCGCGCGCGCGGTTAGCTTCCTGCCCGATATTGGCCTGGGCTGCCGCCAACTGGCGATCGCCCTCTTCCTTGGCGACTGTTTTTGCCTCTTCGACAATCTGCGCTGCGCGCTTTTCGGCCTGGGCAATCACTTCAGCCGCCTGGGCCTTGGCGTCACGCAGGCTGTCCGCCGCTTTCTTGGCAGCCAGTTCCAGCTCGTGTTTACCGCGATCGCCCGCGGCCAGGCCGTCGGCAATCTGCTTCTTGCGCGTTTCGAGTGCGCTCATGATCGGCGGCCACACGAACTTCATGCAGAACCACACGAAGAAGATGAACGTGATGGACTGGCCGATCAAAGTTGCGTTGAAATTCATTTCCGCACCTTTTAATGACGGGATTTAAACAAGTTCCGTAACAACCCGCGAATTAACCGGCAACGGCGAACAGAACGTACATGGCCAGACCGACAGCAATCATCGGCACGGCGTCAACCAGACCCATCACGATGAAGAACTGGGTACGCAACATCGGAATCAGCTCGGGCTGACGGGCGGCGCCTTCGAGGAAGCGGCCACCGAGAATGCCGATACCCACGGCTGCACCCAGTGCGCCCAGGCCCATCATCAGGGCGCCAGCGACGTACATAACTGCCTTGAACATTTCCATTTCCATTTTGTTACTCCCGAGTAGAAAAATTAAAGTTGAAAAGAAACCAGAAATCCTTGCACGCGATCAGTGATGCTCGGCGTGTGCCATGTCCAGATACACGATGGTCAGCGTCATGAAGATGAAGGCCTGCAGCGTGATGATCAGGATGTGGAACACCGCCCACGCCCACTGCAACGCACCGCCGAACAGTGCCAGAATCCAGCCGCCGCCGAACATCAGGGCGATCAGGATGAAAATCATTTCGCCGGCATACATGTTGCCGAACAGACGCAGTGCGAGCGAAATCGGCTTGGCGATCAGGCCCACGCCCTCGAGCAGCAGGTTGACCGGAAACAGGAACTTGGGAAAGGGCTGGAAAGCCAGCTCGGAGAAGAAGCCGCCCGCGCCTTTCATCTTGACGCTGTAGTACAGCACCAGGAAGAAGATCGACAGCGACAGACCAAACGTGACATTGGGGTCGGTCGACGGCACCACCTTCAGATACGGCACACCGGCCATCGACGCGGCATAGGGCAGCCAGTCGACCGGGATCAGGTCCATCGCGTTCATCAGGAACACCCAGATGAAGACAGTCAGCGCCAAAGGGGCGACCAGGGCATTTTTGTGCGAGAACGAACCGCGCACGGAGCTATCGATGAACTCGATAATCCACTCGACGAAGTTTTGCAGGCCGGCCGGCACGCCGGTGGTTGCCTTTTTAGCTGCCATGCGGAAGAAAAACAGGAACAGGACGCCGAGGCCGATCGAAAACAGCATGCTGTCGACGTTGATCGCCCAGAAACCCATGGCCTTTGCCTCTTCGGCGCCATGAGCAAAGGTCCACAGCGACTGGGACAAAATCTCGCCATCGTGGCGCTCATAACCGGCGGGAAGCTCACCATAGGTGAGGTTTTGCAGGTGGTGCTTGATGTACTCGCCGGAGGATGCGTATTCCGAAGCCATAGTGATCAAATTCAATTTAAGTGGGTTTTGGATGGGTGCGGCCCTCGCACCCATTCAAAACCAACCTTGGGTCCATCATCTTGTTGAACCGTAATTTGTTGCCGCCAACCAGCCAAACTGCGCCAGCAACAGCCCTACCAGCAGCGGGAGTGGCGCCAGCTTCAACAGCCCAAGCCCCGCAGTAAGCAGCAGCAGCAGTATCGCCAGCCGCTCCATGCCAGCGCGAATGAACAGCTTCATCAATTGATGCTGGTCCCATTCCGGATGCCGCATCGATTGCCGTTCCCGCAAAACCAGCACAACACTGACCGCCACCGCCACCATGCCACCATACAAAGCGGCCAAACCCGCCCCGCCGCCATCAAACACCAGATAGGCCAGCGCAACGACTGACGCAAGCCCGGTCTGCGCAAGCGCGACCCGATGGGTGCCTGAAGTACCGATACGGCGGATGCCGGTAAACATTAGCCGGTTATGATACTAGAATTAGTGCGGTCTATGCAATCATCAGGCTGCTTGATGATGAATTTCAGTATGTAGTGATGTTGTAAGGCCAACAGGCGCCCGGCGCGCCTATCCGGCACGCGCTTATAGCTCGATTCCCAGACGCTGAAGCAGGCCCTGCAATTCCTCGGTGCTCGCGAATTGCAGCGTCAGCTTGCCGCGTCCCTTGCTGTTGGCCTGCACATGGGCGGTCATGCCGAGCGCATCGGACAAAGCCTCTTCCAGCCGCAGCATGTCGCGTGATACAGCCAGCTTGGCGGGGGCGGCCGTCACGGCATCTTTCAGCCGCGCCACCCGGCGCTCCACTTCGCGCACCGACAAACCTTTGGTTTCGATCTCGTGCGCCAGTTCGCGCTGCGCGCCCGCATGCAAGGGCAACAAAGCACGGGCATGACCCATTTCAATGAGTCCTGCGGTGAGCATATTTTGCACCGGGTGTGACAGATTGAGCAGCCGCAACAGATTGGACACTGCCGTCCGCGACTTGCCGACCGCGTGCGCCACCGCGTCATGCGTCATGCCAAACTCCTGAATCAGGCGCTGCAGGCCATGCGCCTCATCGATGGCATTCAGGTCTTCGCGCTGGATGTTCTCGATCAGCGCCATTGCCGCCACCGCATCATCCGCCACTTCGCGCACCAGCACCGGAATCTCGGCCAGGCCCGCCAGTTGCGCTGCGCGCCAGCGTCGCTCGCCGGCGATGATTTCATAACCGCCGCCTGCCACCTCGCGCACCAATATGGGTTGCATCAGGCCCTGCGCACGGATCGAGTCGGCCAGCTCCTGCAGGGATTCGCTGTCCATCTGGGTGCGTGGCTGGTACTTGCCGGGCGCCAGCTGCGACACCTTCATCATGCGCAGGTCACCCTGCGGCGGCGCGGCGCTGTCTTCGCCGCCCAGCAGCGCGTCCAGTCCGCGCCCGAGTCCCTTGAGTTTGGCCATCAGTTTTTCTCCCTCGCTGTCAGGCCGGCACGCTTGAGCGTTTCCTCGGCCAGTTCCATATACGCTCTCGCACCCTTGCACTGAGGCTCATAAGCCAGCACCGGCAAGCCGTGGCTGGGGGCTTCGGCCAGCCGCACATTGCGCGGAATCACCGTGTCGTACACCTTGTCGCCGAAATGCTGCTTGATCTGGTCCGACACCTGTTGCGCCAGCGTGCTACGCGGATCGAACATCACACGCAACAAGCCCTCGATCTGGATGTCCGGGTTCAGCCGCTGCTTGACCTTTTTGATGGTGGCGACCAGATCGGTCAGCCCTTCCAGCGCGTAATACTCGCACTGCATCGGGATCAGCACCGATTGCGCTGCCGCAAAGGCGTTGACGGTCAGCAGGTTCAGCGTCGGCGGACAATCGAGCAGGATGAAATCGTAGTCCTCCGCCACCGCCTCCAGCGCCGCTTTCAGCCGCAGGTCGCGCTGTTCCAGATTGACCAGGTCGATTTCCGCCCCCGCGAGTTCGCGGTTGGCCGGAATGACATCGAAATGGCCCGGGACAGAACGCATGCGCGCATCGCGCACCGTCACCTGGTTGAGCAGGATCTGGTACACGGTCGGCAACGCGGTGCGCTTCTCGATGCCCGAGCCCATGGTCGCATTGCCCTGGGGGTCCAGGTCGGCCAGCAACACGCGCTGCCCGAGTTCAGCCAGACTGGCCGCCAGATTCACCGCCGTGGTGGTTTTGCCCACCCCGCCCTTTTGGTTGGCGATCGCCAAAATTTTCATGCAGCGCGCTCCAGTTCGATCAAATGGCGAGTCGCTTCCAACCCGGGTACGACGAGTGCTATGTCAGCGCTCACTTTCACGTCAGCCGGCAGCAAAGCTATCTCTTCATGCGGCATCAGTCCCTTCATCGCCAGCCAGCGGCCACCCGGTTTAAGCAGATGACGGGTCAGCGTGACGAATTCCTTAAGGTCGGAAAACGCGCGCGAGGTCACAACCTCGAACCCGGTTTCGGAGTGAAAATCCTCCACCCGGCCGGTGACCACATGCAGGTTCTTCAAGCCCAGCTCGGCCTTCGCCTGTAGCAGGAAAGCGGTTTTCTTGGCGATGCTGTCGACCAGCGTCACCTGCAACTCCGGTCGCGCGATCGCCAGCGGGATACCGGGCAGGCCGCCACCGCTGCCGACATCAAGCACGGTCTCGCCGTTGAAGTACGGCACCGCCGCCAGCGAATCCAGCAAATGATGACTGACCATGCGCTCGGCGTCGCGCACTGCTGTCAGGTTGTACACGCGGTTCCACTTGTCCAGTAACGCCAGATAGGCCAGCAGCTTCGTCTCGGCACCATCGGGCAATACCAGCCCAAGGGCGTCGATTCCCGCCGTTAACTGTTGTTCGATGGTCATGCGCTTTTCTTCGCCAGTCCGTCAGGGGAAGGGGCGGTGTCCGGCTTGAAGCCGCGCTTGGCATACACCAGCAGCACCGAAATCGCCGCCGGCGTGATGCCCTGCAGCCGCGCCGCCTGCCCCAGCGTTTCGGGGCGCGCCTTCTGCAG
>DILD01000056.1:0-38050 GCA_002424845.1 Thiobacillus denitrificans
CGTTGGGCCTCTTGGTAAGTGTTGCAATACTATGCGCTTTAGGCGTATAGTTTCCCTGCTGTTTGAACGCCAATGGCCTCACTATTGGAGCGAAGAGGAGCGCGGCGAGTTTGCTGCGTATATTGCAGAAAACCCAAGCGCCGGAGATGTCGTGCCCGACTCCGGCGGAATTCGCAAAGTGCGTTGGCGGCGAGCTGGTTCGGGCAAGTCGGGTGGTGTGCGGGTGATTTACTTCACTCGTCTCACTGAAGGCGAGGTGGTCTTGCTTACGCTGTATGCAAAGGCGAAGACTGACAATCTCACCGGCCCCAAGTTGAAGGAGATTCGCCGTGCCCTCGAAGAATAAACCCCTTTCCAAGGCTGAACTTGACGCCTACGAAGCAAAGCGCGACCTTGCTGCGGAACTTTTGCAGTCGGTGCGTGAAATGAAAGCCAGTCATGTTTCCGTCGTCACATCGCCGGTCATTGAGGCGCGTAAAAAGACTGGCCTGTCACAATCCCAGTTTGCCGCACTGCTGGGCGTTTCTGTTCGCACCTTGCAAGGCTGGGAGCAAGGTCGCAAACAGCCGAGTGGTGCCGCTCGGACATTGCTGGCCATCGCGAGCACGAACCCGAAAGCCGTGTTGGCCGTCGCAGCAAAATAGCATGGGGCCCAACCCTCCGTTCCAGCGGACGCTGCGCGATGAAGCCGCGCACCGCCGCTGAACTCCACTACATGGACTCCCCCTATCACACAACGGTAGTGGACACTGATTCGGTGTAAGACTGCGGCTCTACATACGGCCTGTTTGCGGGCATTGCCCCGGCCTTGATGAAAATGCGCGGGGTGCGGGTCTCATTCGTTAGTCGGCCTTTTCGGCCATTGAGTTAAACAGACTTTTGCACCCGGGTCTGACCGTTTCGTCATCCATTGCCTTTGCAGTGACTTCCACTTCGGCATGTTGCGACAAGCGGTGTCGTGTTTTATCCTGCCGACATGGTTATCCCAATATCGATGGCTATACAATTAACGCCGTGGGGATAATACATACAAGAATATAAAAACAAGATTTTGCACCAAATCAAAAATACAAAGGGGGAGTCATGCCAACGTTCAAATCTGTGGCAGCCGCGCGCGTGCGTCGGGTGCTGTTTACCGCTGTCCTGCTGACGGGATGGCCGGGTTTTACCCAGATTGGAACGGCAGCGCCGAATGCGGAAGCCTCGCCGGTTTCGACGATGACCGTGATGGAGCGAATCGTTCCGGAATGGAGCGAGTATCACGGCATGGTGGCCTCCAGGAATCAGGTTCATTTGATCGCGCTGGTTTCCGGCAGGGTCAAGGCTGTTCACGCAACGACCGGGCAGCGTGTGCGCAAGGGCCAGGTTCTGGTGGAACTGGAGCAGGATGATCTGCGCGCCAGACTCCACGCCGCGGAATCGAGATTGGCCAATACCCAGGCCAATCTGGTGGAGGCAGGCAAAGAACATGACCGCTATACGCAGTTGGCCGCCCAGGGCGTGGTCTCCGCCCAGATGCTGGACAAGTCGACAGCAAGGCTGATGGGTGCACAGGCCGCGGCAGCGGAAGCCCGGGCGGGCGTGAACGAGGCGCGAACCATGCTGGACTACACGGTGCTCAGGAGTCCGATCAACGGGATCGTGACCGACAAACGGATCAATCCCGGAGACTTCACCATGCCCGGTTTGCCATCGGAAATCGGCTTTCCGTCCGGGCGCAACCTGATGACAATCTATGATCCGGGCGCACTCTGGTTTGAAGCCCGCATCCCCGAGCGGTTTTCCCCGCATGTATCGGTCGGCACCAAGGCTGGCGTCGTGATTGCGTCGGCAAACCTCAAGCTGGATGGCAAATTCGTCGAGGTGCTGCCTGTGGTGGATGAGAGCACACGCAGCTTCACCGCCCGGGTCAACCTGCCCGCGCATCCTGCGCTCAAGCTCGGCATGTTCGGGCGTGCACGTTTTGCTACCGGTCAGCGCACGGTTATCGAGATTCCGGAAAATGCCGTGATCGAGCGCGGTCAGCTTGATGGCGTGTTCATCCATTCTGCCGGAAAAGCGCATCTGCGCTTGATCCGTCTGGGCAAGCGCAATTCCGGCAATGTCGAGATTCTTTCCGGCCTTGCGGCCGGTGAGAAAGTGATCCTGAATCCGCGCGCGAACCTGCGTGACGGCGACACCCTCTAGCCAGAGGGCGCAAGATCGTGAGAAAAAACACTTCAGGCGCTTCGGCGAATCTGGCGCAGCGGATCGTTGCGCTTTTCATCAATTCCAAGATTACGCCCTTGCTGGCGATCGTCGCCATTCTGATCGGCGTCGTTTCGATTGCTTCCCTGCCGCGTGAGGAAGAGCCGCAGATCAATGTCACCACCATCGATCTGTTCGTGGACCTTCCCGCGACCCCGTCCCGCGAAGTGGAGCAGCGGGCTTGCCGCCCGCTGGAGAAGCTGCTGCGCGAGCTGCCGGGGGTGGAATATGTCTACTCGACAAGCTCGGAGAATCGCTGTCTCGTGTCGCTCCGGTTTTTCGTCGGCTATTCCGCCGAGCAGGCGATCGTGGAAGCGAATTCCAAGGTTAACGCCAATCTCGACGTTCTGCCTTCGGGCGCATCGAAACCGCTGATCAAGGTTCGCTCCATCGACGATGTTCCCATCCTGACGCTGACGTTCTGGAGTGAAAAACACGATCACTACATGCTGCGCCGCATTGCCGCCCAGCTTGATGAGGAAGTGAAGGGCATCCACGAAGTCAGTGAAACACGGCTGTTCGGCGGTCAGAAGCGGGAGGTCCGGGTCTATCCCGATCGTGCCGCAATGCATGTTCACAACATCATGCTGGCGGACATGTTCTACGCGCTGAAACAGGCCAATTACCCGATGACAGGGGGCGAGTTCAAGACGGCCGATGCGGAAATCAAGGTCGACAGTATCGCCACGTTCGGGTCCGCGGAGGATGTCGGCAACACGCAAATCAAGAACTACGATTCCATCATTATCGCCGCGCCCAGGTCGCCGATCCGGCTCAAGGACATCGCGCGCATCGAGGATGGCCCCGGCGAGCCCGACAATTACGTGTATTTCAGTTATGGCCAGGGCGGGCCTCATGGTGACGGGAAAGTTGGCAATGTTCAGCCCAGCGCCTTTTATCCGGCGGTCACCCTTTCCATTGCGAAGCTGCCGGGCACCAGCGCCAGCGCGGTGGCCCAGCGCGTGATGGCCAAGCTTGAGGCGCAAAAGGGACGCACGATCCCGGATGATGTTCACGTCGAGATCACCCGCGACTATGGACATACCGCCACGGAAAAGTCCAACGAGCTCCTGTTCCATATGGGAATCGCTGTGATTTCAGTGACGCTGCTGATCGCCCTGTCCCTGGGCTGGCGGGAATCGCTGGTGGTGGCGGTCGCTATTCCCGTGACCCTGGCCCTGACCCTGAGCGCGTTCTATTTCATGGGTTACACGCTCAATCGCATCACGCTTTTCGCGCTAATCTTTTCCATCGGCATCCTGGTGGACGACCCCATCGTGGACGTGGAAAACATCGTCCGTCACCTGCGCAAGCCGGAGAATAAGGGGCGATCCACTACGTCTGTCGTGATCGAGGCTGTGAATGAAGTACGAAGCCCCCTGATCCTGGCCACCCTGGCCGTAATCGTAGCCATTCTGCCCATGGCCCTGGTGAGTGGACTCATGGGACCTTACATGCGCCCCATTCCGGTTGGCGCCAGCCTGGCCATGCTGATTTCCATGGTCGTCGCCTTTGTGTTCACCCCGTGGGTTGCTGCCAGGGTCTTGAAGCACGCAGCCATTGAGCATGGCGATCGCATAAGCGGCCATGCTTCCGGACAACTTGCCGTGTTCGTGCGCCGAATGCTCGAGCAGGTCCGGAACAAGCTTCGTCCCCTCTCCGAGAAGCTGGCCCGAATAACTCAGCGCATCATGGGAACCGGTTCAGGCGACGAGGAACGGGGTGGCGAAAGCCGGCTGACCCGCGCGTACCGTCAGACCATGGCGCTTCTGCTGAGCCGTCTCCATTATCAATTCCTGTTTCTTGGCGTGGTTTCCGTGCTGCTGATCGGTTCGGTGCTGTTGATTCCCACCGGTGGAGTCAAGGTGAAAATGCTCCCGTTCGACAACAAGAACGAGTTCCAGGTGATCGTGGACATGCCCGAGGGCACGCCTCTTGAGCGCACGGAATCGGTTGCCCGCGAACTTGCCCGCACCATCACGCAATTCGATCAGGTCAGGGATGTCCAGGTGTATGCCGGCGTGGCTTCGCCTTTCAATTTCAATGGCCTGATCCGCCATTATTACCTGCGTGGCAGTTCCGCCGATGCTGACCTGCAGGTCAACCTGATCGACCGCCACGACCGCAAAGAGCAAAGCCACGATATCGCCAAAAAAGTGCGGGCAGCGATCCAGCCCATCGCGGACCGCCATGCTGCCAGAGTCAAGGTGGCGGAGGTGCCGCCAGGCCCGCCCGTGCTGCAAACGCTGGTAGCCGAGGTATACGGACCCGATGAGGCGGGGCGTATCCAGCTGGTGAAAGAGATCGAGGCGATTTTCCGCGAAACCGGGGGCGTGGTGGACGTGGATAACTGCCTGGTCCATGACCAGCGGAAAGTGATCTTCAAGGTTGATCCGGACAAAGCCGCGCTCAATCACATCGATCCGGAAATGTGCTCGCAGAATCTGAATATTGGCCTCAATGGCCGGGTGGCCGGCGTGCTGCACGATCCGCGCGAACGCGAACAGGTCGATATCCGCATCCAGTTGCCCGAAGCGGAACGCTCGTCCGTCGACGACATCCTCTCCCTGCCTGTGCGCGGTCGCGATCTGCGCTTCATTCCGCTGGGCGAGATGATGAGCGTGTCGAGTACCGTCATCGACCAGCAAATCAACCACAAGAACCTGATGCCTGTTTCCTATGTCCTGGCCGACGTGGCAGGCTCGATCGAAAGTCCGATCTATGCCATCCAGGCCGTTGGGGACAAGATCAAAGCGCTCAAGCCGAACGCGGGCAGCGAACCGGGCCTCGACATTTACTTCGCCAGCCAGCCGCTCAACGACACCCGCTACGCCATCAAGTGGGATGGCGAAATGCATGTGACCTATGAGGTTTTTCGTGACCTGGGGCTGGCCTTTGCCGGGGTGCTGGTGCTGATCTACATTCTGATGGTCGCCTGGTTTGATTCCTATAAGGTGCCGCTCATCATCATGGCCGTTATTCCCTATTCGTTGATTGGAATCCTGCCGGCCCACGCACTCATGGGAAGCTTCTTCTCCGCCACTTCGATGATCGGCTTTATCGCGGGCGCCGGTATCGTCGTTCGCAATTCGATCATCCTGGTCGACTTCATCAATCTCCGTATGTCGCAAGGCATGCCGCTGAGGGAAGCCGTGATCGATGCCGGCGCGGTACGCTTCCGCCCCATGGTGCTAACCGCCTCGGCTGTGGTGGTCGGATCGGCGGTCATACTGTTCGACCCGATTTTCCAGGGCCTGGCCCTTTCCCTCATGGCGGGGGAAATCGCCTCTCTGCTGATTGGCCGAGCTGCGGTTCCCATTCTGTTCTTCATGACGTACAAGCCGGCCAAACTGTATTGAATGAACAAGCCGGGCGCGCTCGGGCAGGGCTACTTGCGCCCTGCCCTGCTCTTTGACTTGTCGCCATTCTGTTTCTTCATTTTCTTGCGCCGTGCGTCGAGGCAGGCCTCGATGCGATCGGACAGCGTGGTCAGCACCTTGATGCGGGCAAAGCGCTTGTCGTTGGATTCGATCAGCGTCCACGGCGCGTAGTCGGTGCTGGTGCGCTCGACCATGTCGCACACCGCGCTTTCGTACTGTTCCCATTTTTCGCGGTTGCGCCAGTCTTCGTCGGTGATCTTGTAGCGCTTGAAGCCGGTCTGCTCGCGTTCCTTGAAGCGACGCATCTGCTCGTCCTTGCTGATGGCGAGCCAGAACTTGACCACGACGGTGTCGTGCCGTGCCAGCTGGTCTTCGAAGTCGTTGATTTCACCGTAGGCGCGCATCCAGTCAACTTCCGGGCAGAAACCTTCGACGCGCTCGACCAGGATGCGGCCATACCAGGATCGGTCGAACAGAGTGAGGCGGCCGCGGCGTGGAAGGTGGCGCCAGAACCGCCACAGATAGGGGTGTGCGCGCTCCTCTTCGCTTGGCGCCGCGATGGGAATGACCTGGTAATTGCGTGCGTCCAGCGCACCGGTGATGCGGCGGATGCTGCCGCCCTTGCCTGCTGCGTCGTTGCCTTCGAACACCACGACCACGGAGATTTCGCTGAACAGGGGGTCGCGCGTCAGCAAGGCCAGCCGCGCCTGCTGTTCTTCCAGGGCGCGCTCGTATTGTTTCTTGCTCAGGCTCTGGCTGAGATCGAGCGATTTCAGCAGATGCAGGTTGTCGATCGGGGGCAGCAAGGGCGGCGCCGAGCTGGCCTTGGCCGGCTTGGCTTTCTGCTTCAGGCGACGGCGCATGGCTTCGAGCAGGATCTTGCCGACGGTCAGCTCACGATAGCGCGGATCGGCGCCTTCGACGATGTACCACGGGGCATCCGCCGTGCTGGTCATGCGCAAGGCCTGCTCGTCGGCTTCGTGGAATTTCTCGTACATGGCGAGCCGCGACCAGTCGCGCGGGGTGACGCGCCAGCAGCTGCGCGGGTCTTTTTCAAGCGCCTTGAGGCGTTTGCGCTGCCCGTCCCTGGACAGATGAAACCAGAATTTGACGACCAGCGCGCCTTCGTCGACCAGCATTTTCTCGAAATGGGTGATGCGCTCGATCTTGTCGTGGAAGGCCGCCTGATCGATGTTGTCGTACACATAGTCGAGGATCGGCCATGTGTACCACGACCCCATGAACACGCCGATGCGTCCGTCGGGCGGCAGTGCGCGCCAGAAGCGCCACATCGGGGGACGTTCGCGTTCCTCGTCGGACGGGTCGCCCATGCCATGGACTTCGATATGGCGCGGGTCCATCCATTCGTTGAGCAGGCTGACTGTTTCGCTGCGACCGGCGCCATCGACGCCGCCGACCAGAATGATGACTTGAAATTTCCGGGCAGCGACGAAGTCGAACTGTGCGTCGAGCAATGCTTCGCGCAGTTTGGGCACTTCCCGCTCGTGCGTCGCCTTGTCGATCTTGTGGCCAAGTTCCGCTGATTCGAACATCGCTGCTCCCTTCCCCGCGTTCGTTGTATTTTTCCATTGTAATGCGGGAAATCCTGGCCCGTTCCGCAATCCGGAAACGGAATGGCCCCGTCCGCTGCTGTTCCCACCGTCCGCCGGTGATCCCGCATTTACGATTGAATGGCGGATGATGTAACCTTCGAAAAATGATCCCGGTCATCTTTCGGGCGCAGAAAAAATCACAAAGGAGCGGGGATGGATGCAGGAGACTTCAAGCTGGCCTTTCCGAAACTGGCGCGTCGCCTTGGCGATCGGGATGCCGGGGTTCTGATCACGCTCATGCGTGAACGGGAGGTTCCTGCCGGCGCGACCCTGATGGAGGATCGGGCGTTGGCCAGTTCGGTTTTTCTGGTCGTCGATGGCGAATTTCGCGTCGAAGCGCCCCAAGGGGACGACGTTTCTGAAATTGGCCGGGCGGGCCCCGGGCACTGGATCGGCGAAATCCCGCTTTTTTGCGATGAACACATTTCAAGTTCACGGGTTGCCGCGATGGTCCCGTCCCGCGTGCTGGAACTGCCGCACGCCCAGTTCTGGTCCGCCAGAATGAATCATCCCGAGCTGGTGAGCGTGCTCACCCGGGAGCTCGTGGATCACATGTCGGAGCGTGTTCGCACGCTGGATCAGTTGATCACGCGCCTTGTACAGCAGCGCGAGTCGCAGCCCGGCCCGGCCTGAATCGGAATTTGCCTGAACAGGCGCCAGCGAACGAAACCAAGGAATGCTTTCCATGCTGCTCAAGAATTTTCTCAAAAGCCAATCGATATTCACGGATCTGTCTGATCGCGATCTGGATGCGCTGGCGCAATCGCTGGAAATCAGGGAATACGCCGACAGGCACACCATCATCGAAGAGGGCCGGGCCGGCCGGGAGCTGTATCTGCTCCTGGAGGGACAGGTCAAGGTGGCGCAATACAATGCCGAAACCGGGCTGCTGGAACCCATCAATCTGGTGCAGCCGGGTGAACTGTTCGGTCTTCTGGCGCTGACGGATCATTTGCCGACTTCTGCCTGCTGCATTTCCGCGGGACCGGTCAAGGTCGGGGTGCTGCAGCATAACGCGTACACCCTGTTGTCACAGTCTTCCGCCCCCATTGCGCTGGGGTTTCAGCTTGCGATCGGCAAGCAATTGGCCTCCGTTTTGCGCCATCAGGAAGAAATCCTGAAAAACACTTCGCATTGCGTGTAATCAGGTTTCAAGGCTGGAACGCTCGTTCTGGGCCAGCCGGCCCTTCATGTCAGCCGCAGTTCGGGGGCGCCGGCAGGTCTTGCAGCAGCCTGCTCAGCAACGCGCGCAACTGCTCGGCATGTACCGGTTTGTAAAGGGTCGGATAACCCGTTTCGCGCAGCAGCTGGATGGTTTCCGTGCGTGTGTCGCCCGTAATCAGGATGACGGGGATACGCCGGCCCCAGCGCCTGTGCATTTCTTCCGCGACCATAAGTCCGCTTTCGCCGTTGAGCAGCTGATAATCGACCAGCGCGATATCCGGCGCGGGATCCGGCTCGTTGGCAAGCTGGTGCAGATTCTGGATCAGTCGCACCTCCAGGCCCCATTGCCGTAGCAGATTGCCCAGCGCGCCAAGAATGTCGGGATCATCGTCCACGACGAGCACGCGTCCAGCCAGGCGGCCATTGCAAGGTTCAAGCGGCTCGCCGGCCTGGGCTGCGCCCTTTGCCGCAAGCGGCACGTCCAGCGAGAACACCGTTCCCTGTCCAAAGTTGGAATGTAATTGCAGGGGATGGTCCAGCAGGCGTGCCAGGCGGCGGACGATGGCCAGTCCAAGGCCGAGGCCATGGCGCGTCTGGGCGTTCTGGGTGTCCGCCTGGTAGAACTCTTCGAAAATGCGTGACTGATGTTCCAGCGGGATCCCGCTTCCGGTATCCCATATCTGCAGACGCAGCTGCCCCTGACAGGGCCGGGCCGAGATCAGAATGCCGCCGCGCGTGGTGTGGCACATTGCATTGGACAGCAGGTTGCGCAGGATTCGCTCCAGCAGAAGCCCGTCGCTCTCAATCCAGACATCGGGCGCGCGCACTCTCAGCGACAAGCCTTTCATGTCGGCCTCGGCAGCGAATTCGTCCGCCAGATGAAGCAGCAGCTTGCGGATGCGAACCGGTGCGAGATAAGGCTGGACCACCCCGGCGTCAAGCTTGGTCACGTCCAGGATGACGTTGAATAAGCCCACCGTACTGTTTATCGAGCGCTCGATCTTGTTCAGGACATCTTTGGCCGCATC
The DNA here is from genome assembly GCA_002424845.1 of Thiobacillus denitrificans. Lineage (GTDB taxonomy): Bacteria > Pseudomonadota > Gammaproteobacteria > Burkholderiales > Thiobacillaceae > Thiobacillus > Thiobacillus denitrificans_F. Next base: position 9,433 of record DILD01000056.1, read on the forward strand.
GCCGTGCATCTGGGATTTGAGGCTTTCCACATAGAGGCTGATGGCGTGCATGGGTTGGCGCAGATCGTGGCTGGCCGCTGCAAGAAAGCGGGATTTGGCCAGACTGGCCTGTTCGGCTTCTATTTTTTTATGCTCCAGCTTGGTGGTGACCAGACGCACCCTGGCTTCCATGTCCTGCCTGTAGGAGCGAAGCGATTCACTCATCTGGTTGACCATCATCTGCAACTCGCGCAATTCCGGCGAATGGGCCGTGACGTCCACCTGAGAGCCAAAACCACCCGAGCTGATGCGTTTGACTGCCGCAATGATGTCCAGCAGCGGCTGCACGCCGGACAGCGCAAGCTTGTCGATCAGCAGGATGGCCAGGATGAGCCCGAGTAGCGTGATGCCCAGACTGGCCAGCAGCAATTGCCGCACGAGCGACTGCTTCTGATGCAGGTCGATACTGACAACGACCCAGGCAAGCGGGCCGGCTTCCGACTGCCCGCCATCAATGAAGGGATCGGCCTCGGTCGGCTGGTTGAGTGCCACGGGTGCGGTAAACCAGATGCGGGTTTCATCCTGCCATTGCCCGAGGCCGAGCGATGAGGGCAGCGTGTCGACAGGCTCGCCGCGGGCCAGCCTGGTTTGATTCGGCCACACCACGAGGGTGCTTTTCGTACCGGCCTCCCCCAGTGCCTGGTCCAGCAGGCTCTCCAGGGCCGCCGTGTTGCCGCTCAATACGCCATATTCCGCAGCAGCGGCCAGATGACGCGCCATGGCCGTGCCCTGCTGCGTCATGGTGGTTTCCAGGTCATTCAGTCGGGAGTTGACATGAAAGGCGGTCAGCACGGCTGCCACCAGCAGGGTCGGCAGCAGCCCCAGCATGAAGGCGCGTGTACGAATTTTCATTGCATGGCCTCCAGTTGTCTGGTCAGCGTATCTTCGCTGGGCAGTTCAATCTCGAGTGAGCTTGCGACGGTGCGGTTGATCGCAACCGTGAAGCGCTCGGGATAACGTGGTGCGCCCAGATTGAACTTGCCTCTTGCCCAGCTTTCCCGCATCCAGGCTGCGCTCTCCGCACCCAGCTGTTCGGGGGTGGAATACAGGGCCAGAAGCGCCCCGCTTCGCGCGAGCGGGGCTGAATAGGCCAGAACCGGTTTCTTGAGCCGATAGGTGTGGAGGAAGAAATTGTGCAGCATGCTGCGCTGCGCCACCATCGGGTCGGGCAGCAGCATAAAGGCCTGGCTGTCCTGCGCGAGATCGGTCAGGGCTGCGTACAAATCCGAACCCTGGTTAATCAGGGCGCTGTTGACCTGAATGCCGCTGCTTTTCGCCGCGCTTTGCAAAGACCTCAGCAGCGACCGGCTGTCTGGGCCGAGGGCTACCCCGACTTTCTTCACCCCGGGCAATGCCAGGCCGAGCAGTTGCAGCTGGCGTGTCAGCGGCTGATCCAGATACAGGGCGGTGACCTGGTCCTGTCCGGACGCCAGCTGTTCATAGCTCAGCTGGGGAACCAGCAGCGACAACACCGGACGCGCGCGTCCGGCCAGCGCGGCTTCCAGCGCCCGGGTGCCGATGGCCACGGTGAGGTCTGCGCCGTTGGGCGGGGCCTGTCCGGGGACCGAAACGGTGACCTTCCAGCCTTCGCGTTTCAGGGCCTGCGACAGGCTGTCGGCGGTTTCCTGATAGATGCCCGTAGGGGCCGCCACCAGCACGCTGATGCTGGGGGCGGCGTACGCCTGCCCGGCACAGAGCACGCCGGCAAACAGGCCGGCAAAAACATGCCGGGCCCGTTGACCGAGCCGGTTGAGGAGGAATTTGCCCTGGTGCAATCGGGCAAGTGACGGGAAGGGAAACACGCGGCTACTTGAACGTGTATTTCAGGCTGAGAAAACCGCGCCGGTCAAATGACTGGCGGTCATAAAAACGAAAGCTCTCGACCTCTTCGCCCAGCAGTCCCTGGACAACCAGCGCTGCCGCAAGCGTGCCGCCGGAATATCTCCAGGACCTGGCCAGGCGCAAATCGAGCCGGTTGTAGCGACTATCGGAACTGGCCTGGAGCCAGCGCATTGTGCTGATGCGGTAATACCCCAGGCTGACATCGACGCCGGCGAACGGACGGCTTGCGAGCAGCGACAGGGTGTGGCGCGGCGCCGATCGCGGGTAATACGCGTCATTGGAGTCGGTGGAAACCCAGGATTGGGACAGCACCAGCCAGCCATTCCGGCCTGGACGTGCCATGAGCTGGTATTCCAGACCCCGCTGCGTCACCGCCTGGTTATTGACGTATGTCCGGGCCACGCCGTCAAAGAGGTCATCCGGCACGGCGATGATTTCCAGCCCCGCCAAATCGTCGAACCTGTTGTGGAAAATACGGGCATCGAGCTTGAGCCCCCACTCGGGTTTGTTATAGAGATAGCCGAGTTCGCTGACGGTCATTTTTTCAGGATCGAGTTTTCCCGTGCCCAGAAACATCTGGTCGAACAGCTTGCCGTTGATGGTGGTCTTGATATCGCTGTCGCTGGCATAGGAACCCACTGCGGACAAACCCTGCGATATCCCCAGGCGGAAGGCGTGCCCGTCGGATGGCAGCCAGTTCAGGGCCAGTCGGGGCGAGAGGTAGGTGCCGGCGGGGTTGTCGTGGTGCTCCAGCATGGCGGCGGCATGCACTACCCATGTCGGGGACGGGTTCCATTCCAGCGCCCCGGACAGGCGAACGATATGGTCCTCGACACCCCGATCCCCGTTCGGCAGGGCATCCAGGTAAACCTTGTTCAAGCGGTATTCCCCGGAAAAGCGGGTGCGCAGGGCCGATGCCGAGCGGTCGAGGACGCTGAGCTGCACGCCGCTGCCTAGCGTCCTGTAGTTTCCGTCTATGGGATCAAGGGGGGCTGGCAGGGACATGGCCTCCTCGTTCCGGTGAACGGTGTGGTGCACTTGCAGCGACGATTCCCAGCCCTCCCCCAGCACGCGGTTCCACTGCACCTGGGCAAAATGGTTGCGGTATCTCAGGTGCTGGTCGTCGGACAAGCGGACCGCGACATTGGTGCCTTGCCACAACGCGTTCGAGAGTCCTGCCTGCACCATCAGGCTGTCCCGATGAGTCGGCTGGTAATCGCCCCGAAAGCTGAGTTGCACATCGGATGCCTGGTCCTGCGCAACCCCGTGCCGTTGATCTTCCCGTCCGAGCAGGCCGAGGCGCCAGTTGCCCTGAGCGGATTCCGCGCCCACTCTCAGGTTCACTTCCCTGAACTGCTTGTCGCCCAGGGCGATCTCGCCCATGCCCCCCTGCGTCGTTGCAGCGTGCCGGGTATAGATATGGACGGTGCCGGACAGGGAATTGAGGCCGTCATTTGCCGCATTCGAGCCCCTTACGACCTCGATGCGGTCGACATCGTCCAGCGTCAGCGGAATGCCGCGCCAGTTCGTATGGCCATAGCCCGGATTGTAGACACTGCGCCCGTCGACCATGATCTGCATCCAGTGAGGGTAGGCATAGGCAAGGCCCAGGTAGGCCGCCGCGGGGATGTTGCCCCCCGACCAGCCCACCACGAAACCGGGCACCAGACGCAGCACGTCGACCAGATGACGGAAGCCCGTCGCTTCGATCATCTCGCGGGTGATGACGGTCACCGCAGCCGGGGTGCGGTTGATCGGCTGGGACAGCCGGGATGCCGAAAGCACGACGGGAAGTTCGGAAAAATAATCCACCTCGCTCAGCGGCTGCATCGGGTTGCCATATGCCCCAAGCGTGTGGCAGCACAACAGACAGGCAAAACATCTTGTGAGCACTTGTTCGGTTTTCCCTTCATTCCGTACTGGATAGTATTTAAATTGCCGATGTGCCGGATATAGGTCAATTGGTTTAGTTCTTGCGCGGCGAGCAGGCTGGTGCAGCATCAGGACTAAGCCGGCTGATCGATTCTTTCATGTTGTGCATTGCTGCAAACTGGGTTTGTCGACCTTGACGGTCAAGCTGAAAGCCCGTTATGCCTCACCCCCTCATCCCTGCCAATGGGCGCGTGCTCGCGGTCTTCCGGATTCATGCCAGTCGGTGAATCCATGGCACCCGCACATGCCGCGCGCAGGCTGACATGCGACATCTGACCGCCAACTGGGTGAGTGCCTTTCTGCAGCGTCATCCTTATGCCAAGGTGCTGGAGGTTAGCGCTGCGCATGAACGCGAAGGCGGGGTGGTTCAAGACAATCATGATGGGCTGTGGCTCATGATGGATATGGAATCCACCCCGGATTTCCTGGGTCAGGCACGACAACACCTTGCTTTTGACGACTATGTGCTGGTGATCTGCCGTTTCGGCAATCGCTCGCCCGATGCCGCGACACAACTGGAAACAGCCGGATTCAAGCATGTTTACAACGTGCTGGGGGGCTATGAGGAAATACGCGACGCGACGCGCGTGGATACGCCCCCCGGGGGTTTCCCGGACGGGAAAGCCCGCGATGATGAGCCGAGTTGAATGCACACCCGCTTTGCCCGTGCATGAAAGCCGTTGTGGATTCTGCGCAAGCCCGTTTCCATGGCCCGGTCGGACAGGCGGCCGGCTTGATTCGCAAAGCCATGGCAGACCTCAACTACCCTGATTAATCGAGCAGTCCCATGTCCCGCGCAAAGTTTGCCGCCTCGGTCCGGTTGGCCACGTCCAGCACCCGAAAAACAGTGGCGACATGGGCCTTGACCGTCCCTTCCTCGATTTGAAGTTCCTGGCAGATGGCCTTGTTGGGCTTGCCCTTGGCCAGCAGGCGCAGCACCTGCATCTGGCGTTCGGTCAGCTGGGTTTGGGCGCGTTCCCGAAGGTTTGAAGTTTCCGCGTGCGGGGCGATGGCCGCGGCATTGGAAAGAAATTGCGGGGGAATGTAGGTTCCGCCTGCAAGGACCAGCCGAATGGCGGACAGCATCACCGCGGGGGTCGAGCTTTTGGGAATGAAGCCGGACGCGCCCGCCGCCAAAACATCCTGAATCTTTCTGGGTTCCTCGGCGCCCGTCAGGATGACCAGGGGCAGACCGGGATAGGTTTCGATGAAGCGCTGAATGCCTTGCACGCCGTTCATGCCCGGCATGTTCAGGTCGAGCAGCACGATTTCGGCATCGGGATGCGCGGCGGCTTCGGCCAGCGCGGCATCAAGCGTATCGCCCTCCCATACCTCGCATTTTTCGCAATGCGCCTTGAACAGGAGCGCCATCCCGTTGCGGAACAAGGTGTGGTCATCAGCCAGGATCAACTTCATCAAACTGTCCTCAACGAATTCGGGGCTTGCGGGTGTGCTTGTCCGGCACACCCCGTTTTTGCCGGCGGGGACCGGGGGCCATGCCGGCCCATTCCATCACATGGGCGACGAGATCGTCGTCGAGTTCCATTTTCTGGCCGCGACGCAGTTGCGGCGGCAGCACGATGGGGCCGAAGCGGATGCGGGTCAGCCGCGACACCGTGAGGCCGAAGTGCTCGAACAGACGCCGCACTTCGCGCTTGCGGCCTTCCTTGATCACCACGCGATACCATTTGTTGGCGCCCTCGCCGCCCGCGGCGAAACAGCTTTGCAGTTGCGCCGGGCCGTCGTCGAGTTCCACCCCGGCCAGCAGTTGCGCAATCATGTCTTCGGTCAGCTCGCCCAGCACGCGCACCGCGTATTCGCGCTCGACCTCGAAGCGCGGGTGCATCAGCTGGTTGGCAAGTTCGCCCGAGGTGGTGAACACCATCAGGCCGTCGGTGTTGTAATCGAGCCGGCCGATCGAAATCCACTTGGCGCCGCGCAATTTGGGCAGGGCGTCGAACACGGTGGCACGCCCGGCCGGATCGTCACGGGTGACGATCTCGCCTTCCGATTTGTGGTAGATCAGGATGCGGGTGCGTTTTTCATCGAAACGCAGGTAGATGCGACGGCCGCTGACCTTGACGATATCGCGCGGTCCGACCTTGCTGCCGATGGTGGCGGTTTCTCCGTTGACCTGCACGCGGCCCTCGGCGATCCATTCTTCCATTTCGCGGCGCGAGCCCAGCCCGGCTGAGGCCAGGGCTTTTTGCAGACGCTCGCTGGCCGCCTCGGGCGCCGTCGCCTGTTGCAGACGGGTTGCCGCACGGCCCATGGGGGCGGTGGGCGAGCGGCGGATGGGGGATGCGGGGCGGGTAGCCATATCAGGTGTTCTCGGTGACTGCACGCATGGGTGCGATGTCGGCTCGGGCGGTTTCGATCACCGCTCCAAACGTCTGGGGGACGCCATTGTCCAGCAATTCCTCGCGCAATTCAGGAATTAATGCCGTTTCGTCGGGTGTCACCAGGTTGCCAAGCTCTTCCAGCGGCGGCAATTCGGACAGCGTGACCAGTCCCAGATCGCTCAGAAAATGCCCGGTGGTGCCGAACAGCGTGGGCCGGCCGGCTACGTCGCGATGGCCGATGGCCTCGATCCAGCCGCGCTCTTCCAGTGTCTTGATGATGTTGGGGTTGACCGAGACGCCGCGGATGTCCTCGATGTCGCCGCGCGTGACCGGCTGGCGGTAGGCGATGATGGCCAGCGTTTCCAGCACGGCACGCGAGTAGCGCGGCGGCTTTTCGTTCTTCAGCCGCGACAGCCAGGGCTGCATCTCGGCGCGCGTCTGGAAGCGCCAGCCATCGGCCACCTGCACCAGTTCCACGCCACGGCCATGCCATTGCGCCCGCAATTCGTCGAGCGCGCGGCGCAGCACTTCGCTGGAGAGGGTTTGATCCGCCGATTCCTGCTCGAACATGCGCTTGAGGTCGGTCAGCGACAAGGGTTCGACCGCTGCCAGCAGCGCGGCTTCCAGCACCAGCTTCAAATCGTCGGGATGGTCATTCGGTTGCGGATTCATGCAGCCTCACATAAATGGGATCGAACGGCTCGGCCTGGGTGATGTCGAGCAGGGTTTCCTTGGCCAGCTCCAGCACCGCGAGGAAGGTGACCACCAGTTCGTGCACGGTCGAGGATTCCGGAAACAGCTCCTTGAATTCCATGAATTCGCCGGGCGTGAGCCGTTTCAGGATGCGGCTCATGTGCTCGCGGATCGACAGTTCCTGGCGGCCGATGCGGTGATGGGTGCGGTTCTTCGCCCGTGACAGGATCGCCAGCCAGGCGGCGGCGAGCTCTTCCGGATGCAGGCTGGGCAGGCGCTTGGCCGCGGCCGGCAGGAACACGCTGACCGTGTCGAAATCGCGCCCGGCCTGCGGCAGCGCATCGAGATGCTGGCCAGCCAGCTTCATCTGCTCGTATTCCAGCAGACGGCGCACCAGCTCGGCCCGCGGATCGTCGCCCTCGCCCGCCTCTTCGGCCTGCTCGCGGCGCGGCAGCAGCATGCGCGACTTGATGTCGATCAGCATCGCCGCCATCAAGAGGTATTCCGCCGCCAGTTCCAGCCGCGTCGCGCGCGCCGCCTCGACATAGGCCATGTATTGCTTCGTCAGCGCCGCCATCGGAATGTCCAGCACGTCCAGGTTCTGGCGGCGGATCAGGTAGAGCAGCAAGTCGAGCGGGCCTTCGAAGGCGTCGAGAAAGATCTCGAGCGCGTCCGGCGGGATGTAGAGATCCTGCGGCAGTTCGGTAAGCAGTTCGCCGCGCACCTTGATGACGGGTGCAGGCGACGGGGGCGGCGTATCGAGAAGCTCGGGGGCGTTCATGACGGCATTTTACCCGAGGCCTCGCGCAAGCCGGTGAATGACTTTGCCGGATCAGCCACGGCGCGCATAATGCACGTTATTCTGTACATATTCAGTAAAGGAATCGCCATGGCCTTCTCGACCCGTGATGTCGTTCCCCTGTCACAAGCGCGCGCCCACCTTTCCGAACTCGCCGACCAGGTCAAGGCCGGCGCCGAAAAGATCGTCACCAAAAACGGCGAGAGCTATATCGCGCTGATCGACGCGCAACGCCTCGATTACTACCACCAACTGGAACGCGAGCGCATCCATCTACTGCTGCTCGACGATGCGCGACGCGGGCTGGAAGACATCGCCGCCGGCCGCACCGAAGATGCCGACACCGCCCTCGCCCGCCTGCAACAGCGGCGCACAAAATCACCCGGCCGCAAACGTGGCTGAACGCCTGCATACGGTCGAACTCGCCGCGAGCTTCCTCGCGTGCCTGGAATCCATCGAGAGTTTTCTGAGCGAAGCGGATGCTGCGCATGCATACGACGACCTGTTGACCGTGCTGCGCGCCGAAGTCATCCCCAATCTGCGCCGCTTCCCCAATATAGGCCGCCGTTACCTGGATCAGCCGCCATGCTCGGCTGAAGCGCTTGCCATGCTTGCCACCCTGCAGCCCAGCGCGGCGGATGGCCTGCGTGTGTATCTGGCGGACGATTACCTGATTCTCTATGTCGTCGATCAGGCAGGTTCGGTAGCCACGCTGTTATCGATCCGGCACCACCGCCAGTTGTCCTTCGATTTCGGGAAAATCTGGAACGGCGATACCTGATTGTTGACGGTCGAGCCATAGTAGCGCTTGCATTTAACCGGTCGGTCAACTAGCATCCGGCGTATGAACATCGCAACCGACACCCGCTCCCGCATCATCGCCGCCGCGAAGCCCCGTTTCCACTCGCGCAGCTATGCGAATGTGGGCATTCAGGAAATCTGCGAGAGCGCCGGCGTGCAAAAGGGCAGCTTCTATCACTTCTTCCCGTCCAAGCGCGATCTGGTCATGGCCGTGATCGACGAGTTTGCGGACGAGTGGGCCAACGGCTTCGTCGCCGAAGCCTTCGACCCTGCCCTGCCGCCGATGGAGCGCATCGACTATCTGATCGATGCGGCCTACTTCTGGCAGAAATCCATCAAGCAGGTGCACGGGCGCATGCTCGGCTGCATCTTCGGCAACCTGACGCTCGAAGTCAGCACCCAGGACGACATTCTGCGCGCCAAGCTGCTGGCGATTTTTTCGCGGGCCAAATCCCGGTTCAAGGAAACCCTGGAGCAGGCCGCCGCCGCCGGCAGCATCGCGCCGCTGGACGCCGACCTGACCGCCGAAGCCATGCTGGCCTATCTCGAAGGCGTGATCCTGCTGGCCAAGTCGCAGAACGACCCCGAAGTGCTCTACCGCCTGGGGCCGGCGATCAAAACCCTGCGCATCGAAGCAACGGCCGGCTGATCGTCATGCAACCAGGCCGGCTTTTTTTCGATTCCAGTTGTACCGACCGGTCTAGCGACTGCCGCAATGCTAGCGCCCGTCATTCCTCCACCCCTGCCTATCTGCTTTTCACCCGGCAATTTTTTGCCGATTTTCTTGACCGGACGGTCATCTACTGCCAAGGAGGCATCGCAATGAACACGAACGCTACACAATCTCTGGATACACGCGGCATGAACTGTCCCTTGCCGATTCTGCGCACCAAGAAAGCCCTGTCCATCCTGGGCGCAGGAGAGACACTCGCCGTCACCGCCACCGATCCCGGCTCGCTGAAGGACATGCAGGCCTTCTGCAAGCAGACCGGAAACGAGCTGATTTCGTCCAGCGCGAATCAGGGCGAGTTCGAGTTCCTGATTCGCAAGGCCTGAGGAGACGACCATGGGCGCAATAGAAAAAAGCATTCTCGAAAGCCTGGACCAGTCCGCATTCAACCAGTGGTTCGACCAGCGCTTCGAAGCAAAAATGGCCGAGCGCGAAGCCGCGCACGTGCCGTCGCTGTCGATCATCGCCACCAAGGGCACGATGGACTGGGCTTATCCGCCCTTCATCCTGGCTTCGACCGCCGGGGCGCTGGGCTGGGACGTGTCGATTTTCTTCACCTTCTACGGACTGGAACTGCTGAAGAAAGACCTGCACCTCGAGATCAGCCCGCTCGGCAACCCCAGCATGCCGATGAAAATGCCGTTCGGCCCGCAGTGGCTGAAAGACATCAACTGGAAGGTGCCGAACCTCGTCATGGCCGGCATACCCGGATTCGAAAAGATGGCAACCGGGCTGATGGAGCAAACCGTGAAAAGCAAGGGCGTGGCCAGCATCGAGGAATTGCGCAGCGCCTGTATCGAGGCCGACGCCAAGCTCTACGCCTGCCAGATGACGGTGGACCTGTTCGGCCATTCGCAGGACGATTTCATTCCCGAAATCGAAGGCTGGATAGGCGCTGCCAGTTTCCTTCCGGTGGCGCAGAAGTCGGACGTCTGCTTGTTTATCTGAGGGTACGCCGAGTTGATTTCGTTCGTGGTGAGCTTGTCGAACCATGAACGAAATCAACCTGTTCGGCGACAGCACCGATCCCGGCTCTCAGGGGCGTTTTTTCGACGTGCTCCGGCTCCGTCCAGATTATTCCAGCCATCGGGCCATGCGGGCTTTGGCCTCCGCGTGCGGCACCACCCTGCCCTCAGCCACTGCCATTTCGCCGCGCGCGATGCCTTCCAGCACCGACATGCGCTGCTGCAACAGTCCAAAAGTTTCGACGTCCACCAGATAAGCGCTCGGCAACCCGTGTTGAGTGATAAGAACGGGCTGCTTGTCCCGCTCGATGACCGCGAGAAGTTCGGTCGCCTGGCGCTTGAGGGTGGTAACGCTTTCGGTCCGCATGAGTGGCAGTGGCGCTTTCCTAAAATATTGCGAAGCTGACCCCTTATCGCGCTAGGCATAACGTTAGAATTGAATGGCCTTGCACGGCTTTATGCGCGAGGTCCGCTCGAATGCTGGGTTGGGCGTCATAGCGTAATGCTCAACTGGTCCTCGTTAAGGGTGTAACTTGGCTGTCGATATTCAAGGCGAAACTCACCAGAACCGGTTCCGACGAAAACCGGGACAGCATGGCCATCGCTATAGCAGGCTTGAGAGTTCCTTGGCCATCGATTCATGTGCTTTGTCCGATATGCAAACCAAACGACAGCATGCGTGGCCAAGCTGAAGCCACCCCACCCCCCGTTGGGCGGTACCTCCTCCAAATCGTCAACGTGAAATGAACTGGTTACCTGAACGGTGAAGGAACGCGTGAGCGGTACGGCCCAAAATATGAGGACGTAGGGGTGCCACTGTTTTGTAGTCATTAGTTCATCCGTCTTCCTCGCCCCAGCCGGTGAGTTTGGCTTTTGCCATGGTTCAGACGGGAAAACCGTGAGCAAGTGACGGACGCTAAGAACCTTTCCGTCTTGTGACCTAAGCATATTGCCGCGAACTGCGAACTCGTTTGAACCCGCCACTCCGAACGCCTTTGCGTGCACAACCCCTGAGCCGTGAAGGCTAAGCTTTCCCGGTTCCCCGAGCTGATAGGAGGTCAAGATCGGTAAATGGTCCTCATTAAGGGCAGGTAGATGCCATTGAATGTTCTCGAATTGCGGTGCGGAGAAATAGATACTTGAATCCCTCTCGTTCTGCGAGATGCTGAATATCTGGAAGTATTCCAAGTCAGCCCCAAGAAAAAGACGTCTCTTCGATGTGTTTAAAATTGTGACTAGGGAACTCATGACACCCAACGTTGTTTAAGCGGCGCGCCGCCCGACTCTCCGCGCTGCTTAAATCGGCGCGGCAAGGTGATGTGCTTTTTTATCTGATTTTCCGTGACTCTACTACCCGCCCAGCCTTACAAGCAAACCTGGAAAATCGCGGATGACTGTTCGCGCAACACTCAACTCCACCGCCCTCACCCAAACACCACCGCCGCCACATCCTGATACCGCTTGGCGAAATGCACGGTCATCCCGGCGCGGATGTGGTCGGGCAACTTGTCGAAGTCGCGCCGGTTGGCGTCGGGCAGGATCAGTTCGCTGATGCCGACGCGGCGGGCGGCGATGACTTTCTCGCGGATGCCGCCCACCGGTAGCACCTGGCCGGTCAGGGTGAGTTCGCCGGTCATTGCCAGCGGGCGGCTGATTTTGGCGTTTTTGGCCAGCGACAGCAGCGCGGTGGCCATAGTGACGCCGGCGCTGGGGCCGTCCTTGGGGGTGGCGCCTTCCGGCACGTGCAGGTGGACGAAGCTGGTGTCGTAGAACTTCGCGTCGGCGCCATACAGTTTGAGGTGCGAGGCGATATAGCTGTAGGCAATCTCGGCTGATTCCTTCATCACCTCGCCGAGCTTGCCGGTGAGCTTGAAGCCGCGATTCAGCGTGTGCACGCGGGTCGCCTCGACCGGCAGCGTGGCGCCGCCCATCGCGGTCCAGGCCAGGCCGGTGACCACCCCTACTCCGCTCATCGGTTTTTCGCGGGTGAACACCGGTTTGTCGAGGTAGGCCTCGACTTCCTTGATGCCGATCTTGATCGGCGTGGCCGCACCGCCGAGGATTTTGACCACGGCTTTCCGCGCCACCCGCCCTAGCTGTTTTTCCAGGTTGCGCACGCCGGCTTCGCGGGCGTAGCCTTCGATCACGTGGCGCAGCGCGCCTTCGCTGATGCCGAGCTGGTTTTTCTTCAGCCCCGCCCGTTCCAGCACGCGCGGCCACAGGTGGTGTTTGGCGATGGCGATCTTTTCCTCGGTGATATAGCCCGACAGGCGGATGACTTCCATGCGGTCGAGCAAGGCCGACGGGATCGAGTAATCGTTGGCGGTGCAGATGAACAGCGCCTTCGACAGGTCGAAGCGTACATCCAGGTAATGATCGAGGAAGTCGGCGTTCTGCTCGGGGTCGAGCACTTCCAGCAGTGCCGAGGCGGGGTCGCCCTGGTAGCTGGCGCCGATCTTGTCGACTTCGTCGAGCATGATGACCGGGTTGGCCGATTCGACTTCCTTCAGCGCCTGCACGAACTTGCCCGGCATGGCGCCGATGTAGGTGCGGCGGTGGCCCTTGATCTCGGCCTCGTCGCGCATGCCGCCGACCGAAAAACGATAGAACTTGCGCCCCAGCGCCTCGGCGACTGACTTGCCGATCGAGGTCTTGCCGACGCCGGGCGGCCCGATCAGCAGCAGGATCGAGCCCGCCATTTCACCCTTCATCGCGCCGACGGCGAGGAATTCGATGATGCGGTCCTTGACGTCGTCCAGCCCGTCGTGGTCGCGGTCGAGAATGATGCGCGCACGCTCGAGGTCGATTTTGTCCTGGGTATGCACACCCCACGGCAGCACGGTCAGCCAGTCGAGATAGTTGCGGGTAACGGTGTATTCCGGCGAGCCGGTTTCCAGCAGCGAGAGCTTGTGCATTTCCTCGTCGATGCGCTTTTTCGCCTGCTCGGGCAGCGTCAGTTTGGTGAGTCGCTCGTTGAAGGTGTCGAGTTCGGCGGTCTTGTCGTCCTTGGCCAGACCGAGTTCTTTCTGGATGGCCTTCAATTGCTGGCGCAGGAAAAACTCGCGCTGCTGCTCGCTCATCTTCTCATCGACTTTTTCACGGATGTCCGACTGCAGGCGCGCGACGTCGAGTTCCTTCTTCAGCAGCACCAGCACCTTTTCCATGCGCTTTTTCAGGCCGAAGGCTTCCAGCACATCCTGCAACTCCTGCTTGGAGGCGGTGGTGAGACTGGCGGCAAAGTCGGCCAGCTGCGAAGGCTCGTTCGGCCCGAAGCGATTGAGGAAGAACTTGAGTTCCTCGGAATACAGCGGGTTGAGCGGCAGCAGTTCCTTGATGGTGTTGATGATGGCGATGGAATAGGCGCGAATTTCCTCGGAGTCCGGCTTGCCCGTCTCGTTGGGGTATTCGACCCGCACCTTGTAGGGAACGCTCTCCGATATCCATTCGACGATGCGGAAACGCCGCGTGCCTTCGGCGATGAACTGCATCTTGCCATCGGTGCGAACCGGATGATGGATGCGCACCACGGTACCGATGCTGCGGAAATCCGATCGCTTGATGTCGTCGGTCTTGTCGGGCTTGACCACCACCAGGCCCACCATGTGGTGCGCGGTCTCGCCGATGGCCTCCACCGTTGACAGCCAGGGCGCCTCGTTCATCAGGAGCGGCAGGGTTTGGGCGGGGAAAAAAGGCTTCTCGGTCAGCGGCAGCAGGTACAACTCGGCCGGCAGCGCCGGGGATGTCGGCAACTGGCGGTTATCGGGCAGGACTTCGCCTTCGAGTACGGGGGGGGTGGGCATGGCTGGCGTGTGTCATTCAATCCGGAGCCTTCAGTATCGGGGCAGAATCCGGATATTCAAGCCGGGCCGCCCCGGACTTCCTGACAGAGGCCCGGTTCAGTCGCGCTTGTAGACGTCTTCGAAGCGCACGATATCGTCTTCGCCCAGATAGGTGCCCGACTGCACTTCGATCATGTGCAGCTCGACCTTGCCGGGGTTTTCCAGGCGGTGGGTGGTGCCCAGCGGAATGTAGGTGGACTGGTTTTCGGTCAGCAGCAAGACCTCGTCGCCACAGGTCACGCTGGCGGTACCCGACACCACGATCCAGTGTTCGGCGCGATGGTGATGCATCTGCAGGCTGAGTTTTTCGCCCGGTTTGACCATGATGCGCTTGACCTGGAAGCGTTCGCCTTCGTCGATCCCCTCGTACCAGCCCCACGGCCGGTAAACCTGCTTGTGGATCAGGTGCTCGCAGCGATTCTCGGCCTTCAGCCGATCAACCAGCTTCTTCACGTCCTGCACCTGGTTTCGGTCCGCCACCAGTACGGCATCCGCGGTTTCCACCACGACCAGGTCGGATACGCCGAGCAGCGCCACCATGCGCGTCTCGGCGCGAACGAGGTTGTTGCGCGCGTTTTCCAGCATGACATCGCCCCGGATGGCATTGCCGCGTGCGTCCTTGTCCGCCACTTCCCACAATGCCGACCAGGCGCCGATGTCGTTCCAGGCAATGTCGGTCGGCACGACAGCCGCACGACGGGTGTGCTCCATCACCGCGTAATCGACCGAATCCGACGGACAGGCCTCAAACGCAGCCGGGTCCAGCCGCACGAAGTCGAGGTCGGGCCTGGCCGCATCGAGCGCGGCACGGCTGGCTTCGAGGATGTCCGGACGCAGGGCTTGCAGTTCGTCCAGAAAATTTCGGGCGCCGAACAGGAACATGCCGCTATTCCAGAAATAGTCGCCGGAATCGACATACTGCTGCGCGGTAGCGAGATCGGGCTTTTCAACGAACGCGGAGACCGCGTATGCGCCATCGCTATCCGCCAGTTGCGCGCCCTTGCGAATGTAGCCGTAGCCGGTTTCCGGGGTGGCGGCGATGATGCCGAAGGTGGCGAGATGGCCGTTCTTCGCGGCCTGTGCCGCTGTGCGAATGGCCGCATGAAACGCCGCGATATCGCCGATCAGGTGGTCGGCCGGCAGCACCAGCATCAGCGCGTCCGGATCGTCACGCGACAGCATCAGCGCGGCTACCGCGATGGCCGGCGCCGTGTTGCGCCCGACCGGCTCCAGCACGATGGCGCGCGGCACGGTACCGATCTGGCGCATCTGCTCGGCAATCATGAAACGGTGCTCGACATTGCACACCATCAGCGGCGCGGTCATTTCCGGCATGTCGTTCAGGCGGCTGACCGTGTCCTGCAGCAGGCTGCGCTCGCTGGTCAGCGGCAACAGCTGCTTGGGCAGCGCCGCGCGCGACAAGGGCCACAGACGGGTTCCAGAGCCACCGGAAAGAATCACGGGATGAATGAAGGTCATGTCGTGTGCTCGGATGAGGGGTTATCTTGTTGAATCGGATTTGTCGGGGCCAGACACAGGGCCAGCGCGCTTTCCCAGTCGGGCAGGCGCACGCCGAAAGTCGCCGCCAGCTTGTCGCAGTTTAATTGCGAATTGGCCGGGCGCGCAGCGGGCGTGGGATAGCCCGAGGTCGGAATCGCCGCCAGGCTGGCCAGTTTTTCGTCGGTCCGGGCCTGGTGTGCCAGGATCGCGGCAGTGAAGCCATGCCAGCTGGTATGGCCGCCGCAGGCCAGATGATATATCCCCGAGTCTGCTGCGAGATCGGAACGGTCGAGCCAGCGTGCAATCGTCAAAGCACTCGCCTCGGCGATCAGGCGCGACCAGGTCGGTGCGCCGAACTGGTCGTCGACCACCGCGAGACGGTCACGTTCGCGTGCCAGGCGCTGCATGGTCAAGAGGAAGTTGCGTCCGCGCAGACCATATACCCAGCTGGTGCGCAGAATCAGGTGCGGGATGCCGGCCTGCTGCACAGCCTGCTCTCCGGCCAGCTTGGATGCACCGTACCCGCCAAGCGGGTTCGGCACGTCTTCCTCGGCATAGGCCCCGGGCTTGCACCCGTCGAATACATAGTCGGTGGAAAAGTGCACCAGCGGCACGCCGCAAGCGGCCAGCTCGGCCGGCGCGGTCGCATTGATGGCGTGTGCCAGTTCAGGCTCGGACTCGGCCCAGTCCACCGCCGTGTAGGCGGCCGGGTTGACGATCAGATCCGGCGCGAGCGCGGCCACGGCGGAACGAATGGAGACGGTGTCGGCGAGGTCGAGCCTGTTGCGACCCACCGCAATGATCTCGCCCAGCGGCGCCAGGGTGCGCTGCAGCTCCCAGCCCACCTGGCCATTGACACCGGTGAGCAGGATTCTCACGCAAACACCTCGCACGCGGCGAGCGGCAGGCCTTCCCGATCCTTGGCGGATAAAAGCGGTTCGCCCTCCAGCGGCCAGGCGATGGCCAGCGCCGGGTCGTTCCACTGCAGGCAACGCTCGGAAGCTGGTGCGTAGTAGTCGGTGGTTTTGTAGAGAAATTCTGCGTAGTCGGACAACACCAGAAACCCGTGGGCAAAACCCGGCGGAATCCAGGCCATGTCGTGCGTCTCCGCCGACAGGCGGAAAGTGGCGACGCGACCGAAGTGCGGCGAATCGCGGCGCAGGTCGACCGCCACGTCGAATACCTCGCCCGCCACCACGCGCACCAGTTTGCCCTGCGGCTGGCTGATCTGATAATGCAGACCGCGCAGCACGCCCCTGGCCGAACGCGAGTGGTTGTCCTGCACGAACTCGGCGTCGATTCCAAGCTCGGCGAAGACCTTGCGGTTGTAGCTTTCGAAGAAAAAGCCGCGCGCATCGCCGAACACCCTGGGGCGCAGCAACAAGACATCGGGATGCTGGGTGGCGATCGCCTCCATCAGAACACCCTGTCGTTCAGCACGTCCATCAGGTACTGCCCATAGCCGTTTTTCATCAACGGCTGCGCCAGCCTCTGCAATTGGGCGGCATCGATGAAGCCCTGGCGGTAGGCGATTTCCTCGGGGCAGGCGATTTTCAGGCCCTGGCGCTTCTCGATGGTCTGGATGTAGAGCGCAGCCTCGATCAGCGAATCGTGGGTGCCGGTGTCGAGCCAGGCCTGGCCGCGCCCCATCACCTGCACGTCGAGTTCGCCCCAGTCGAGATACTGGCGGTTGACGTCGGTGATTTCCAGCTCGCCGCGCGGCGACGGCTTCAGCGCACGCGCGATGTCGATCACCCGGTTATCGTAGAAGTACAGGCCGGTGACGGCATAACGCGACTTGGGCCGAGCGGGTTTTTCTTCCAGGCTGACCGCGTGCCCGGCGGCGTCGAACTCGACCACACCGTAGCGTTCGGGGTCGTGCACCGGATAGGCGAACACAGTGGCGCCGTGCGTGCGTTGCCCCGCCACCAGCAAATCCTGACTCAACTCGTGGCCATAGAAAATGTTGTCGCCCAGCACCAGCGCGCAGGAATCCTGGCCGATGAAATCGCTGCCGATGAGGAAGGCCTGGGCCAATCCCTCCGGCTCGGCCTGCACGGCGTATTGAATATTGAGCCCCCACTGGGCGCCATCCCCCAGCAACTGTTCGAAGCGGGGCGTGTCCTGCGGGGTGGAAATCAGCAGGAGGTCGCGGATCCCCGCCAGCATCAGCGTGGTCAGCGGGTAATACACCATGGGCTTGTCGTATACCGGCAGCAGTTGCTTGGAAACCGCCTGGGTGATCGGGTAGAGCCGGGTGCCGGAACCGCCGGCGAGAATGATGCCCTTGCGTGTGCTCATGCGGGAGTGTCTGCGTAGTTTCTGGATACCCAGTGGCGATATTCGCCGCTGGTCACGTGGGCCACCCAGTCCTGGTTGGCCAGATACCAGGCCACCGTCTTGCGGATGCCGGTTTCGAAGGTCTCGGCAGGCGTCCAGCCCAGTTCGCGCTCGATCTTGCCGGCGTCGATCGCGTAGCGGCGGTCGTGGCCGGGGCGGTCCCTGACGAAGGTGATCAGGCTGGCATGCGGCGTCACCGGCGAGCCGGGATGCAGCTCGTCGAGGATGGCGCACAGCGTGTTCACCACGTCGAGATTGGTCTTTTCGTTGCAGCCGCCGATGTTGTAGACCTCCCCTACCCGTCCGCCTTCAAGCACCCGCCGGATCGCACTGCAATGGTCACCCACGTAGAGCCAGTCGCGGACATTGCTGCCGTCGCCGTAAATCGGCAGCGGCTTGCCCGCCAGGGCATTGTGGATCACCAGCGGGATGAGCTTTTCCGGGAATTGCAGGGGTCCGTAGTTGTTCGAGCAATTCGTGGTCAGCACCGGCAGGCCGTAGGTGTGGTGGTAGGCGCGCACCAGATGGTCCGATGCGGCCTTGGAGGCCGAATAGGGACTGTTCGGCGCATAGGCCGTGGTTTCCGAGAAAGCGGGATCGGTCGGGCCGAGCGATCCGTACACCTCGTCGGTCGACACGTGCAGGAAGCGGAACGTCGCTTGTTCGTCGCCTGGCAATTGCGTCCAGTGGGCGCGCACCGACTCCAGCAAATTGAAGGTGCCGACTACATTGGTCTGGACAAACTCGGCCGGGCCATGGATGGAGCGGTCGACGTGGCTTTCGGCGGCGAAATTGATCACGGCACGCGGCCGGTGTTTTTGTAACAGCGCATCGATCAGCGCGCGGTCACCGATATCGCCCTGCACAAACAGGTGTCGCGCATGGCCTCGGAGGGATTTGAGATTCTCAAGGTTGCCCGCGTAGGTCAGCTTGTCGAGGTTGACGACCGCGTCATCATTTTCTGCAAGCCAGTCCAACACGAAATTGGCGCCGATAAAACCGGCGCCCCCAGTTACCAGAATCATCGGGGCATGCTCATTCAGTGGAGGGGATGTCGCCTGAAATCATTACGATCATCACGCTTCATTCATGCGCTGGCCGGCATTTCCCGGCCGAGCGGCAACCCGGCCAGAAGCGCTTGGGCAATCAAGGTATCGGGATGCGGTTTCATGAGTTTTGAATTGTCAGGTGCGGCCCGTATGGTGCGTGATCAGGCGGCAATTGGCAAATGACAGGCCATACCCTGGGGCAACGGTCAATCCGTACGCCGCGCCCGACATGGCCGGGCGCGGGGACTCCTCAGGTTTGAGCGGCTAGCGACGACAGGTCGTCAATCGGCCAGAGCCTTGGGAGCGCTCGCTTGTCTGGCTTCGCGCAGCATTCTTGCCGCTTTTTCCTTCGGGGTTTCCGCGGCCAGGGATTCAGGCATCGCTCCCGGGCCGTTCGATTTCCGAGCCGCCTGCAAGGCCTGAGCCGCCTTTTCCCGGGCGGCCTGTTCCTGCTTCACACGCTGCATCTCGATCGCCACCAGACGTTCACGCTCAGCCCGCGCCGCTGCCTCCTGCTGGCGTTCCGCTTCTTTCTGTTTTTGCTCTGCCGCCTTCTGCTGGCGTTCCGCCTCTTTCTGCTGGCGTTCCGCTTCTTTCTGCGCGTCGAAGCGCGAACGCGCCGCCTTCATGTCGGCACGAATCTGCTCGCCGGTCTGGAGCATACGTTTGCTGATTTGTCCCAAATCCTCGCCCACGCCATTTCCTTCAGCGGCGTGCGCGCCGACCGGCAACAAACTGAATAGCATGGCAACCGCCATGCGCGTGACTGGATGGTGCTTCATTGACGCTCCCTTTTTTCTTGTAGACCGGATCACAAAAGCGCCGGTGTCCTCCGCCGTGATTGCCAGACATTCACCCCTGACTGATCCCGGCACACGAATGAATACAGAACGCTTCTTTTCCCAGAGAGAGCTTAAGGTTATTCAGGTAGCGTCATCAAAGGGTAATTTGTTCTATATCCCTGCCTTGATAATTCCGCTGTCACCCGCCAAGGGGAACAACGGACAGATTTACTCGGCAGGTTTCGTGTCGCCCGAAGCCGTGTCGGCCCTGGTTTCGGACATGGGCTTATAGCCGCTCGCGTATTCGACTTTGGCGGCATCGCGCAACGCCTTCAGATCGGCATCCATCCGGTCCTTGCGTGTCTGGGCCATCATCACCCGCTCGATGGCCGTTTTTGCCTGTTCCAGCGAAACCGGCTGCAACTGGCTTTCCAGCAATTGCAGGATCAGCAACTGCCCGGGAAGGGTCGGGAAAGTCGTCACCTGGCCATCCTTCATCTGGCTCAACCGGGCCAGCAAAGGCGTCGGAATCTGTTCTGCCGGTTTGACAGCCGTCGCGCTCTTGCCCACGATGCCCTGTTCCCTGACCCAGTTAACGAAATCGCCGATGGAATGGCTGGTCTTGAGCTTGTCCTCAACTTCGGCCATCCGTGACGGCTCGGTCGTCAGCTCAAGCTCCTGGATGCGATAAATCCGCCGCTGTGAAAACAGCTCGGGGTGTTGCGCGTAATACGCTGCGACTTCGGTTTCGGACGGCTGGGCCACATCCTTGAAATTGCGCTGCGCATAGGCTTCCACCAGGACCTGTCGGCTGGCCTGGGCCATCGCGATTTCCACTTCCTGGTCCTTGTCCAGACCGGCCTTTTTCGCCGCCTGGGCCACCAGACGCTGGTCGACCAATGCCTGCAACAAGCCGCTTTTGGCTTCGGCCGCCTGGGCCGCGGTCAAGGTGCCCATTTGCGACAACGCGATGTCCAGTTCGGCTTCGGTGATCGTGTCGCCGGCAACCGTGGCAACGGTTTGACTTTTGACCTCGCTGGCAGGCTTGTCGCAGCCAGACAGCAGGATGGCGAAAGCGGTCAGGGTGACCAGTGCGGTGGTGTGGCGAGCTTTCATGGACATTTTCGGTTTGATTGTTCAGACAGGGACGGCTCGTATGGTGCGGGATTGGACGGCAATCGGCAAGCTGGACGAATGAGCACGGCCATCAGGCATGCAGGTCGACCGGCGAAACGGCTCGCCCCTGTATCGGGCACAGGATTCTTGCGCGGCTTGTTATGGAGAGCAGGCCGCCGATTGCCGGCGGCCCGTTGTAACAATCAAGCCGGTACGGCTTCCTCGAACTCCAGGCTGACCTTGCCGTCGGCATCGACATCGATGGTCACCCGCCCGCCGTGCGCCAGCTTGCCGAACAGCAGCTCGTCGGCCAGCGCCTTGCGGATGGTGTCCTGGATCAGGCGCGCCATCGGGCGGGCGCCCATCAGCGGGTCGAAGCCGTTCCTGGCGAGATGGGCCTTGAGCGCGTCGGTAAACACGGCCTCGACCTTCTTCTCGTGCAACTGCTCTTCCAGTTGCATCAGGAACTTGTCCACCACCTGCAGGATGATCGGCTCGGTGAGCGACGCGAACGGAATGATGGCGTCAAGCCGGTTGCGGAATTCCGGTGTGAACATGCGCTTGATCTCGCCCATTTCGTCGCCGCTTTCACGCGAATTGGAGAAGCCGATGGAGGCCTTGTTGAGCATTTCCGCCCCGGCGTTGGTCGTCATGACCAGCACCACATTGCGGAAATCCGCCTTGCGGCCGTTGGTGTCGGTCAGGGTGCCGTGGTCCATCACCTGCAGCAGCACGTTAAAGATGTCCGGGTGAGCTTTCTCTATTTCATCAAGCAAAACAACCGCATAGGGGTGCTTGTTGATAGCCTCTGTCAAGAGTCCGCCCTGGTCGAATCCGACATAGCCGGGTGGCGCGCCGATCAGGCGCGATACGGCGTGACGCTCCATGTATTCCGACATGTCGAAGCGGATCAACTCGACCCCCAACACATAGGCCAGCTGGCGCGCGACTTCGGTCTTGCCGACGCCGGTAGGACCGGAAAACAGGAAATTGCCGATCGGCTTCTGCGGATTGCCCAGCCCGCTGCGCGACATCTTGATGGCAGAGGCCAGCGCACCGATGGCGGCATCCTGTCCGTACACCACTGCCTTGAGGTCGCGTTCCAGCGTCTTCAACGAATTCTTGTCGTCGGACGAGACGGTCTTGGGCGGAATCCGCGCGATCTTGGCGATGATGTCCTCGATCTCGCGCGGGGTGATGGTCCGCTTCTGCCTGGATTTCGGCAGGATGCGCTGGGCCGCGCCCGCCTCGTCGATGACGTCGATGGCCTTGTCCGGCAGGTGGCGATCGTTGATGTAGCGCGCCGACAACTGGGCCGCCGTGGTCAATGCCGCCGCCGTGTATTTGACCCCATGGTGATCCTCGAAGCGCGATTTCAGGCCGCGCAGAATCGCCACCGTTTCGTTGATCGACGGCTCGGCCACATCGATTTTCTGGAAGCGCCGCGACAAAGCATGATCTTTTTCGAAAATGCCGCGATATTCGGTGTACGTGGTGGCGCCAATGCAGCGCATCTGCCCGGACGACAGGGCCGGCTTCAGCAGGTTGGACGCATCGAGCGTTCCGCCCGACGCCGCCCCTGCTCCGATCAGGGTGTGGATCTCGTCGATGAACAGGATCGCCTTTGAGTTGTCTGCGAGCTGCTTCAATACGCCTTTCAGACGCTGTTCGAAATCGCCGCGATATTTGGTGCCCGCCAGCAAGGCCCCCATGTCCAGTGCATAGACCGTGCTTTGCGACAGGATATCGGGCACGGTGCCCTCGACGATGCGCCGCGCCAGCCCTTCGGCGATGGCGGTCTTGCCGACGCCTGCTTCGCCCACCAGCAGGGGATTGTTCTTGCGACGGCGGCACAGGGTCTGGATCACCCGTTCGAGTTCCTGGTCGCGCCCGATCAAGGGGTCGATCTTTCCGGCCAGCGCCTGCGAATTCAGGTTCTGCGCAAAGCTGTCGAGCGGCGACACGGAGGCCGCCTCCGAACCGGGTTCGGCGGGCTCGTCCGGGCGCGGCGAGGGCTCGCCCTGCGGCGTCTTGGTGATGCCGTGCGAAATGAAATTGACGATATCGAGCCGCGTCACGCCCTGCTGACCCAGGAAGTACACCGCGTGCGAATCCTTTTCACCGAACACCGCCACCAGCACGTTGGCGCCGGTCACTTCTTTCTTGCCGGACGACTGCACATGCAGGATCGCGCGCTGAATCACGCGCTGGAAGCCCAGCGTGGGCTGGGTGTCGACCTCGGCTTCACCTTCGACCTTGGGCGTGTGCTCATCGATGAAGTTGCCCAGTTGTTCGCGCATGGTCTCGATGTTGGCGCCACACGCGCGCAACACTTCCGCTGCCGAGGGATTTTCCAGCATCGCCATCAGCAGGTGTTCCACCGAAATGAATTCGTGGCGCTTTTGCCGCGCGTCCATGAAAGCCATGTGCAGCGTGACTTCGAGTTCCTGGGCAATCATCTAACTTTCCTCCATCGTGCACTGCAGCGGATGCTGATGCTGCCGTGCGAAATCGATAACCTGCTCAACCTTGGTATGCGCGATATCCCTCGGATACACCCCGCACACTCCAACACCCTCAGTATGCACTTTGAGCATGATTTGTGTTGCCCGTTCTTGGTCGATGCCAAAAAACTTTTTCAGGACATGCACCACGAACTCCATGGGCGTGTAGTCGTCGTTCAGCAACAGTACCTTGTACAGGGGCGGCGGCGCCACCTTGGCCGCAGTCGGTTCCAGTAGGGTGCTGCCTTCTCGCTTGGTTGCCATAGCCTGATAAGCCCTGATTACTGGCTTTATTTTGATGGGATGGGAGGAATTTTCAAGCCCGCTGAAAGTAGGGCCAAAGATTCTGAGGAAATGCGGACAATGGGGAATGGCGGAGAGGGTGGGATTCGAACCCACGGTAGGCTTGCACCTACGCCTGATTTCGAGTCAGGTACATTCGACCACTCTGCCACCTCTCCGGCGGCGTGCATTGTACCCGACTCGAACAGTTTGCTGGACGAAAATTTCATGCTCAGTCAGACTGCGTCCATGCCACCCAGCAAAAAAGTGACCGCTTCGGCGAGTTGGACTGCGCTGATACTGAGCCTGCTGCTTGTCGCCTGCAGTCAGCCCGTGCCGCCACCGGAGGTCGTCAGCGAATTGCAGGTGGGCACGCGCAACAGTCCGACCTCCTACTACATTGCCGCCAATGGCGAACCCGCCGGTTTCGAACATGACCTGATCCAGGCGTTCAGCCGGTCGCAGAACTGGTCGCTCAACTGGACCGAAAAAAATCGGCTCGACCCTCTGTTCGAACTGCTTGAAAGCCATCGCATCCATCTGGCCGCGGCGGCTCTGTCGCGCACGGTCGTCGAAGAGCGTCGCCTGATTCCCGGGCCGGTGCTGTTCGAAACCCCGGTGCATATCGTGTATCGCACCAGTGAAAAAAAGCCTCGCAACATGGCGGATCTGTCAGGCCAGAAACTGGCGCTGATCATCGGCTCCGGGCATACCCCCATCCTGATGCGCCAGAAACGCAAATTTCCCGAACTGTCCTGGGCCGCGCTGGAAAACGTCTGGCCGGAAGAACTGCTGGCGCAGTTGCAGGCCGGTAAATATGACGCCGTGGTGATCAACGGTATGGATTTCGACCCGATGCGCAACGTCTATCCCGGCCTGGCCGTGGCGTTCGACGTCGGCGAAACGCAGCAAATCGTGTGGGCGCTTTCCCCGCGCAGTTCAAAGGTTCTGCGCGACGCGCTGACTGCCTTCGTCGGACAGGCGCACAAGGACGGGACGATCAAGCGCATTTACGAGCGCTATTTCGGCCACGTCAAACGACTGGGCAGTTCCGATGTGCTGGGCATCCTGCAACGGCGCCCGCAGCGCTTGCCTTCGTTGCGCCAGCACTTCCGCGAGGCGCAGACGCTGACCGGCATCGACTGGCGGCTGCTGGCGGCCATCGGCTATCAGGAATCGCAGTGGAATCCGCTGGCAACCTCCCCAACCGGAGTGCGCGGCCTGATGATGCTGACTGGCGAAACGGCCGATCGCATGGGGGTCAGCGACCGTCTCGATCCGCGCCAGAGCATCCTGGGCGGCGCGCGTTATCTGGCCTTGATGAAGGATGCCCTGCCCGCCCGCATTGCCGAACCGGATCGCACCTGGCTGGCGCTGGCCGCCTACAATCAGGGGCAGGGACACATGGAAGACGCGCGCCGCATTGCGCAGGCACGCGGCGGCGATCCGGACAGTTGGGCCGACGTTAAGGAAGCACTGCCCTACCTGAGCCGCGGCACCTATTCCAATGTAACGAAATACGGTTTTGCACGCGGCGGCGAAGCGCTGCATTTTGCCGAGAATATCCGTAACTACTACGACATTTTGCTGCGACTCGAACCTGAATACGATCCGCTGTTCAATCTGGGACTCGACGAGGGCTCGCCGGACAGCCAGATCCAGGGCTGACCGGTTCCGGCACGATTCAGACGCTCAGGCTTGAGCGGCCTGCAGCCGCTCCACTCCGCCCATCCACGGGCGCAGCACTTCCGGCACGGTCACGCTGCCGTCGGCATTCTGATAGTTCTCCAGGATCGCCACCAGCGTGCGCCCGACCGCCAGCCCCGACCCGTTCAGCGTATGCAGCAGCTCCGGCTTGCCCTGCCCCACCTTGAAACGCGCCTGCATGCGGCGTGCCTGAAAGGCCTCGAAATTGGAGCAAGAGGAGATTTCGCGGTAGGTATCCTGCGCCGGCAGCCACACTTCGAGGTCGTAGGTCTTGGCCGCCGAGAAGCCCATGTCGCCGCTACACAGGGCCATCTTGCGGTACGGCAGGCCGAGCTTCTGCAGGATGGCTTCGGCGTTCGCCGTCAGCGCTTCCAGCGCGGCGTAGGAATCTTCCGGCTTCACCATCTGCACCAGTTCCACCTTGTCGAACTGATGCTGGCGGATCATGCCGCGCGTGTCGCGGCCGTAGGAACCTGCTTCCGAGCGGAAGCACGGCGTGTGGGCAACAAACTTCAGCGGCAGCGCCTCGGCGGCGACGATCTCGTCGCGCAGCAGGTTGGTCACCGGCACTTCGGCAGTGGGAATGAGATACAGCTTGTCGGCGTCCGAGCGCGGGACGTGGAATAAATCTTCCTCGAACTTCGGCAACTGGCCGGTGCCGCGCATCGAATCGGCGTTCACCAGATACGGCACATAGACTTCGGTGTAGTCATGCTCCGAGGTATGCACGTCGAGCATGAACTGGGCGAGTGCGCGGTGCAACCGCGCCAGCCCGCCTTTCATCACGGAAAAGCGGCTGCCGGTGATTTTCACTGCGGCGGCGAAGTCGAGCTGCCCCAGGCCTTCGCCGAGGTCGACATGGTCGCGCACCGGAAAATCGAAACTACGTGGCGTGCCCCAGCGGCTGACTTCCACGTTGGCGGTCTCGTCCAATCCCTGCACCACCGACTCGTGCGGCAGATTCGGCACGCCCATCAGGAAATCGTTGATTTCGCTTTGCAGCGCGGCCAGCCGCGTTTCCATCTGCTTCAGTTCGTCGCCCAGCCCGGCCACCTCGGCCATCACTGCCGTGGTGTCCTCGCCCTTGCCCTTCATCATGCCGATCTGCTTCGACAGGGTATTGCGGCGGTTTTGCGCGTCCTGGGTGCGGGTCTGGATCGTCTTGCGTTCGGCTTCCAGCGCATCGAAGCGCGCCGCGTCGAAGGCAAAACCGCGCGCCGCCAGGCGCTCGGCTACGAGAGCTGCGTCTTTGCGCAGCAGTTGGATATCAAGCATGGGAGTGAGGGGGAAACGCCAAAAACGCTATTTTCCACGATAGCCGCCGCCTGCGGCTAGAGGCAGCTTGAATTTAAGCCGCTTCGACCATCCCCACCGCCTCGTCCACGTCCACCGCGACGATGCGCGACACGCCCTGCTCCTGCATGGTGACGCCGGCCAGATGCTGGGCCATTTCCATGGTGACGCGGTTGTGGGTGATGAAGAGGAACTGGGTGTGGTCGGACATTGCCTTGACCAGGTTGCAGTAGCGCTCGGTGTTGGCGTCGTCGAGCGGGGCGTCGACCTCGTCCAAAAGGCAGAACGGCGCCGGGTTGAGCTTGAACATGGCGAACACCAGCGACAGCGCGGTGAGGGTCTTTTCGCCGCCGGACAGCAGGTGGATCGAGGTATTCTTCTTGCCGGGCGGCTGCGCGAACACCTGCACCCCGGCATCGAGCAGTTCGTCGCCGGTGAGAATGAGCCGGGCCTGGCCGCCGCCGAACAACTGCGGGAACAGTTCGCCCATGTGCTGGTTGACGGTGTCGAAGGTCTCCTTCAGCCGCGCGCGCGATTCCTGGTCGATGCGGCGGATCGCATCTTCCAGGGTGGTGACGGCTTCCAGCAGGTCGGCGCATTGCGCGGCGAGGTACTCGGCACGCTCCTGCGCCTGGGTGAGTTCGTCCAGTGCGGCGAGGTTGACCGCGCCCAGCGCGGCGATCTCGTTCTGCAGACGGGTGATCTCGGCCTGCAGTTGCGAAGGCTTGGGGCTGTCGGCCAGGCCGGATTCGAGACTGGCCTCGTCGGCCGCCGCCTCGCGCAGTTGCAGCTCGAACTGCGACTGCATCAGCATGGCTTCCTGATCCTTCAACTTCAGCTGCTCGATGGTGCGGCGCAGCGGGTCGAGTCCCTGCTCGCACATCATGCGTGCCTCGTCATGGGCGCGCAGCTGGGTGGTCAGACCTTCCAGCGCGTCGCGTGCCGCGGCGAGCGCAGCTTCGGTTTCAGTCCGCTTTTCCAGCGCCTGCTGCAACTCGACATCCAGCGCATCGGCCGGCAGACGAGCCAGTTCTTCGCGCGCCTGGGTCAGGCGGGTTTCATCGTCGGCGATTTCCTGATCGATGCGGGTCAGGGTCTCGCTGAGTTCCCTGATCTTGTTGGTGCAGGTGGTCAGCACAAAGCCGGCCTCCTGGTGACGCCGCTCGGCCGCGCGCTGCATTTCGCGTGCATCGAACACGGCACGGTCGGCCTGGTCACGTTTCTGGCGCGCGGCGTAGAGGGCGTCGCGGGCGACCTCGTCCTGCGCGCGGTATTCCTTGAGCCGGACTTCCAGGGTTTCCAGCGTGGCGTGCTCACTGGCCTGCTGATGGAGGACTTCTTCCAGTTCCTGGGCGATCTGCGTGATGCGGCTCTGCACCCGCTCCACTGCCTGCTGCAGACGCAGCAGTTCCATCTGGGCGGTGTGGTGGCGACTTTGGGTCTGGCCGGTCTGGGCGCGCAGTGCCTGAATTTCACGCTGGCGGTCCATGTAGCGTTGCTGCGTCTCGGCATGGCTCGCTTCGAGCTGCGCCACCTCTTCATGCAGGCGCACGGCGTCGGAGCTCAGCCGTTCGAGCTCACGCCCACGCGCCAGAATGCCTTCGACCGCGGTATGCGGGCCATGGAAGGTGACGCTGTGGCGAGTGAACAGATGGCCCTGCGGCGTGACGGCATATTCACCCGGCGCGAGGCTGGCCGAACGGGCGCGGGCAGCCTCGGCATCGTCGGCCCAGTACACGCCGCCCAGCCAGNNCCCAGCCAGTCGGCGAGCACGGCTTGCACAGCGGCATCGTCACAGGCGATTTTGCTGGACAGGCGCTCCGGTGCGGCGGCAGCGGCAGCCCCCTGCCCGCTCCAGACGGTCAGCCGCGCCGGGGGCGCATCAGCGAACCAGCCAGGACTTGCATCGGCCGACACGGCCTGCAGGCGTTCGCGCAGCACGGCCTCGACCGCAGCCTCCCAGCCCGGGGCAACACGCAGTTTTTCCCACAGACGCGGCGCAGCGTCCAGGCCATGCTGACGCAACCAGTTGCCCAGTTTTTCGTCGGCCTTGAGGCTTTCCT
>DILD01000056.1:38126-52232 GCA_002424845.1 Thiobacillus denitrificans
TTCGGGCAGCGCGGTTTCGGCCTCCTTCAGGCCGGCCTGCGCAGTGGCCAATATCTGGGCCAGCTCCTCGACATCGGCCTGTTTCTGGGCGAGGCCTGCCGCATCCGGGCGCGGCAGCTGCGCCTGCTCCTGGGCGAGGCGGCGCTGGCGCACATCCAGTTGTTCGAGCTGGCGCTTGGTGTGGCCGAGGCTGTTTTCGTCGACCTGGCGCGACTGATCCAGTTGCGACACCACGCGCTGTGCGTCCCCCACACCCTGCTGCGCCTCGCGCAGCGCAGCTTCTTTCTGCGGCAGCGTACTGTCGGTGGCCTGGCGCGCGACGGCTTCAGCCTCCATCAGCGCGGCCTCGAGGCCGGGCTGTTGCCCGCTTACCTCGTCCAGCGCTTCCCGGGTACCGGTGCGGCGCGCCTGCTGTGACTCCATGCGGGCGCCCAAATCCTGCACCTGGCGATACAGGCGTTCGCGGGTGGCGTTCTGGTGCGCCATGGTCTGCTCGATGCGCGCCACTTCGGACTGCGCCTGGTAATAGGCCGCCTGCGCCGTGTTGAGCGTGTCCTGTCCGGCGAACTGGGTCTGGCGCGCGGTTTCCAGTTCGGATTCGATATGGCGCAGGCGCGCGGTTTCGGCTTCCAACCGGTTCTGCGCCTCGACCAGATCCTTGTCGATGCGCGCGCGCTGCTGCGCGGCGTCGTGTTTGCGGGCGAACCACAGGCGATGCTGGGCAAACGTCAGGTCGGCCTGCAGGCTGCGGTAGTGCTGGGCGACTTCGGCCTGCGCGGCAAGCTTCTCGACCTGGTTCTTCAGTTCGCGCTGGATGTCCTCGACGCGATTCATGTTGTCGCGTGCGTCCTTCAGCCGGGCTTCGGTCTCCTTGCGGCGCTCCTTGTACTTGGACACGCCCGCGGCCTCTTCCAGATAGCCGCGCAGCTCTTCCGGCTTGGCCTCGATCAGGCGCGAAATCATGCCCTGCTCGATGATCGCGTAGGCGCGCGCGCCGACGCCGGTGCCGAGGAAGAGGTCGGCGACGTCGCGCCGCCGTACCCGCATGTTGTTGATGTAATAGGTGGAGTCGCCGCTGCGGTCGAGCACGCGCTTGACCGAGATCTCGGCATATTGCGACCACTGGCCGGCGGCGCGGCCGAGCTCGTTGTTGAACGCCAGTTCGACCGAGGCGCGCGAGGCCGGCTTCCGGGTTCCGGAGCCGTTGAAGATCACGTCCTGCATCGATTCGCCGCGCAGGTGCTTGGCCGACGATTCGCCGAGCACCCAGCGCACCGCGTCGATGACGTTCGACTTGCCGCAGCCGTTCGGCCCCACCACGCCGGTCAGCTGCGCGGGAACGGGAATGACAGTGGGATCGACGAAACTCTTGAAACCGGCAAGTTTGATGTGGGTTAAACGCAAGACGGTGGACCTTAGCTTTTATAATGTGTGTCTCAACGCGCCGCCTGGTTTTGCGGCGTTCTATTTTCGCCACATTCTACACCGAGCCTTGTATGCCCTCCACGCCCGCCAAAACCCTGGAAACCTTCCCCAACCCAAAAGTTGGACGTGACTTTCACATTCACATGGAAGTGCCTGAATTTACTTGTCTTTGTCCCAAGACCGGGCAGCCCGATTTCGCCACCCTGATCCTCGACTACATCCCCGACAAGACCTGCGTCGAGCTGAAAAGCCTGAAGCTTTACATGTGGAGTTTTCGCGAGGAAGGCCACTTCCACGAGGACGTCACCAACCGGATTCTGGATGATCTGGTGAAGGTCACCAAGCCGCGTTTCATGCGGCTGACCGCCAAGTTCTATGTGCGCGGCGGCATCTTCACCAACGTCGTCGCCGAACATCACAAGAAAGGCTGGAAGCCGGCCCCGCGCGTCGAGCTGACGCAGTTCGAGCACCAGTCGAACACGCGCGGCTAAGAGCCCTAACCTTGTATTGTCTCGGCATCGACTTCGGCACCAGTGGCGCACGCAGCTGCGTCATCGATGCCGAAGGCGCGATTCTGGCCGAGGCGTCGCGCGACTTCGGCACGCTGGATGAATACGAACGGGCGCCCATCTGGCGCGACGTACTGTGGGATCTGGTCGCCTCGCTGCCCCCGGCGATCCGTTCGCAGCTGTCGGACATCGCCCTCGACGGCACCTCCGGCACCGTGCTCGCCTGCGACGCGGAGCTTAATCCAAGCCTGCCCGCCCTGCTCTACAATGACGACCGCGCCGTCGATGAAGCCACGCTGATCGCCCAAACCGCTCCTCCCGGCCACCCGGCTGCGGCCGTCACCTCGGGCTTGGCCAAGATACTGTGGCTGAAAAAACGTCTTGGCCTCACCGGTGCCCGCCTTTACCTCAACCAGGCCGACTGGCTGACGGGGTTGCTGACCGAACAGCCGGGCAAGACCGATTACCACAACGCCCTCAAGATGGGCCTCAATCTCGACGCACTGCAATGGCCGGCCTGGGTGGACCACCTGGCCGACACCGACACCCTGCCGGTGCCGGTCGCGCCCGGCGCCCACCTCGCCCCCGTGTCGCCTCACCGTGCCCGCTACCTCGGCGTAAACCCGAACTGCCGGGTGCACGCCGGCACCACTGATTCCATCGCCGCCTTCCTCGCTGCCGGCGTCACCCGCAGCGGCGACGCTGTCACCTCGCTCGGCAGCACGCTGGTCTTGAAACTGCTTTCCGATACCCGGGTGGAATCGAGCGGGCATGGCGTGTATTCGCACTGGTTCGGCGCGCGCTGGCTGGCGGGGGGCGCCTCCAACGCAGGCGGCGCCGTGCTGCGGCAGTTCTTCGATGACCGCACGCTGGCCGCGCTGAGCGAAAAAATCGATCCAGCCGTCGCCAGCCCACTCGACTACCTCCCGCTGCCACGCACCGGCGAGCGCTTCCCGGTCAACGACCCGCGGCTTTCGCCGCGCCTGACGCCGCGTCCTGCCGATGATGCCGAGTTTCTCCATGGCCTGCTGGAAAGTCTCGCGCGCGTCGAAGCGCGCGGCTATGGCCTGCTGGCCGAACTGGGTGCCTCGCCGCTACGCCGGGTCGAAACCGCCGGCGGCGGTGCGCAGAATCCGGTCTGGACGCGCATCCGTCAGCGTCTGCTCGGCGTGCCGGTCGCGCGCGCCGCCCATGCCGACGCGGCGTACGGCTCGGCCTTATTGGCGCGCGACGGCCAGCATTGCTTCATGTCCGAACCCGGCTAATGCTTTCGGCCCGAGGCGGGCCGATTGTCACGCTCAGCCGACCTCGACAAACTCCAGCGTATTGGCATCCGGATCCCGGCAGAACAGCGCCGCGCGTCCCGACTGGCTCGCGGTGTAGGGGATACCTGCCGCATCGAGCCGGCTTTTCAGCGCATCCATGTTCGTCACGGCCAGCGCAAGGTGGCGGTCGCGGCCGCCATGTTCGGGGCGAATCGAGCCTGCATCGGGGTTGGGCAGCTGCATCAGGTGGAGTTGCTGGCCGCCGCCCAGGTCGTACCACTCGCCGGGGTAAGGCAGATCGGGGCGGTTCGGATACCGGGGCAAACCCAGCACAATTTCGTAAAAGCTTCTGGCACGAGCCAGATCGGACACCAGCAGGCCGGCGTGATGCAGTGCGCAAATGTCAGACATGGGCTTTCTCCTTCAGCTGATCGTCTTCCATGTGGCCGGAAAACAGGCTGGCGGCGACGATCATGATCGCGCCCACCCACTCCTGCACCCCCATGCGTTCCCGCGAAAGAAAGTAGGCCGCGACCGCCGCCACCACCAGTTCGAACAGGAAGATGACGATGGCCTGATTGGCCGGCACGCGGGCTAGGCCGTACTGCACGGCATAGGTCATGCTGCCGATGAGCAGGCCGATGCCGAGCAGCAGCAGCCAGACGGTCCAGTCCACCTGCGGGATGAAATCGAGCTCGCCGGGATAGAGCCCCAGACCGATCAGCGTCAGCACCGTTACCCCTGCCCAGATCGATATCGACTTGGCGCCTTCGGTCACGCCGCCGAGATGGCGGCTGATGACGTTGCTGCAGGCGAACATCACCCCTGCAGACAGCGCCAGCCACTCGGCACGATTGGTCGGCAGCGGCAGGCCGCCGTCGGGTTGCCACAGCATGACCATGGCGCCGCCTGCCGCGAGCACCATCACCGCCCACCCAGCACGGTTGAGTTTTTCGTGCAGCAGAAAACGGGCAAACAGCACCGTCCACAGCGGCGACAGGAAAAACAACAGCAGCACGCGCACCACCTCGCCCTGCAGCATGGCCAGCACATAGGCCAGATTGGTCCAGCCCGCCGCCAGTGCCAATGCGGTCAGCCATATCCATTTGTTGCGCGCACGGTGCAGTTCGCGAGCGTGCAACCAGCCCAGCGCGAGCAGCGGCACGGCATAGGTGATAAGGCTAGAGGCGATTCCGCCGACACCGGCCTCGTTGAGCAGCCGATAGGGATACCACACCATCCCCCACAGGGTGGCGGCATAAACGAGACTGGCGATGGCCAGGGTGCGCGGCAGGCGAATCGAGGGCATGGGGCTTTATAATGCGTGGCCTAGTTAAATTCCGTGCTGCAATGAATCCGCGTCTCCAGCAACTTCATCCGTATCCGTTCCAGAAATTGCGCGAACTGTTCGCGGGAGTGACGCCAAACCCCGGTCTGTCCCCGATCAACCTGTCGATCGGCGAACCCAAGCATCCCACGCCGCAGTTCATCAAGGACGCGCTGATCGCCGGCCTGGGCGGGCTGGCGAATTATCCCATCACTCAGGGCTCGGATGCGCTGCGCGAAGCGATTGCCGCCTGGGCCGGGCGCCGTTACGGCGTGAAGCTCGACCCCGCCACCGAAGTGCTGCCGGTCAACGGCTCGCGCGAAGCGCTGTTCGCCTTCGCCCAGGCCAGCGTCGATTCCAGCCGCCACGGCCGCCGCGTCGTCATCTCACCCAACCCGTTCTACCAGATCTACGAAGGCGCCGCGCTCTTGGCCGGCGCCCGCCCCTTCTTCCTCAACACCCTGCCGGAAAACGGCTTTGCCATGGACTGGTCGCAGGTGCCGGAAGACCTGTGGGAACAGGTCAACCTGATCTACGTCTGCTCGCCCGGCAACCCCACCGGCAAGGTGATATCGCTGGCCGACTGGAAAGAATTGTTTGAGCTTTCCGACCGGCATGGCTTCGTCATCGCCGCAGACGAGTGCTATTCGGAAATCTATTTCGAAGAAGGCGCCCCGCCGCTGGGCGCGCTCACCGCCGCGCAGCAGCTCGGCCGCGGCCTCAAAAACCTGATCGTGTTCAACTCGCTGTCCAAGCGCTCCAACGTGCCCGGCCTGCGTTCCGGCATGGTGGCGGGCGATGCCGCATTGATGAAGTCCTTCCTGCTCTATCGCACCTATCACGGCAGCGCCATGAGCCCGGCGGTGCAGGCCGCCAGCGTCGCCGCCTGGAACGACGAGGCGCACGTGATCGAGAACCGTCGCCAGTACGCCGAGAAATTTGCCGCCGTGATGCCCATGCTGAAGGACGTGCTGGCGTTCGATGCGCCCGACGCCGCTTTCTATCTGTGGGCGCGCGTGCCGGGCGGCGACGATGCCGCGTTCGCGCGCGGCCTCTACGAGAAACAGCACGTCACCGTGCTGCCTGGAAGTTTCCTCGCGCGCGACGCCGCCGGCGTCAATCCGGGCCGGGGATTTGTCCGTATCGCTTTGGTCGACACCCTGCTTCAATGCCAGGAAGCCGCCCGTCGTATTGTCCAGTTCATCAAGGAGGATTAACCATGCGTCAACTGTTCGCCATGCTCGTTTCCCTGTTGATTGCCCTGCCCGCGCTTGCCGGCCAGCCCGAATCGGAAGACGCCGTCACCAATATCCTGTTCGAGGCGAACATGGAAAATGTCGCCTACTCGCTACGCGGTAACGGCTTTGTCGATATCACGTTCGGCATCGCCGTGCCGGAAGCCGACTACATCCGCATCGTCGAACGCCTGCGCGCGCACCCCGACATCCCGGGCGTGCTCGCCGGCCGCGGATCGAAAAACTACTGCGCCGTCCCTTAAACAACCCTTTCATTGACACAAGGAAACACCATGCAAGAACTGCAGCAAGTCATCGAAGACGCTTTCGAGCGCCGTGCCGACATCACCCCGCGCAATGCCGACGCCAAGGTCAAGGACGCCGTCATGTCGGTGATCGACATGCTCGACAAGGGCCAGCTGCGCGTCGCCGAACGCACCGACGGCCAGAACTGGATCACCCACCAGTGGCTCAAGAAGGCCGTGCTGCTGTCGTTCCGCCTGGAAGACAATGCCTTCATCAAGGGCGGCTTCACCAACTATTTCGACAAGGTGCCGTCGAAGTTCGCCGACTACAACAGCCGCGACTTCCGCGAAGGCGGCTTCCGCGTGGTGCCGCCCGCCGCCGCCCGCCGCGGTTCCTACATTGCGAAGAACGTGGTGCTGATGCCCAGCTACGTCAACATCGGCGCCTACGTCGATGAAGGCGCCATGGTCGACACCTGGGCCACGGTCGGCTCCTGCGCGCAGATCGGCAAGAACGTTCACCTCTCCGGCGGCGTCGGCATCGGCGGCGTGCTGGAGCCGGTGCAGGCCAATCCCACCATCATCGGCGACAACTGCTTCATCGGCGCCCGTTCCGAAGTGGTCGAGGGCGTCATCGTCGAAGACAACAGCGTCATCTCGATGGGCGTCTACATCGGCCAGTCGACCAAGATCTACGACCGCGAAACCGGCGAAGTCACCTATGGCCGCGTCCCCGCCGGCTCGGTGGTGGTGTCCGGAAACTTGCCTTCCAAGGATGGCAGCTATAGTTTGTATTGTGCAGTGATCGTGAAGAAGGTCGACGAGAAGACGTTGTCCAAGGTCGGCATCAACGAACTGCTGCGCGGAATTTGAGCGTACAGTTGACTGCCCCCGGCCCCGCTTGGCCGGGTAACCTGTTCCAGGAGTCGCCATGAATCACAAGCTTGTTGTCACCGCCCTGCTCGCCGTCACCCTGGTTGCGTGTCAGGCCAATCCGATCTCCGGACGCAAGCAACTGGTGCTGGTATCCGAAGAGCAGGCACAGGCCTCGTCGGCACAGGCTTATACGCAAGCGATAAGCGCGGCGCAAAAAAACGGCAAGCTCAGCAGCAACGCCGCCCTCAATAGCCGCATCAAGCGCATTACCGACCGGCTTATCGTTGAGGCCAAGCTGATGTATCCGCCCAGCCGCGACTGGAAATGGTCGGTTGCGGTGATCGACGAGCCCGCCCTCAACGCCTGGTGCATGCCCGGCGGAAAAATGGCGATCTACACCGGCATCATCCAGAAACTCGCCCTCACCGACGATGAAATCGCCCAGGTCATGGGTCACGAGATTACCCATGCATTGCTGGGGCATGGCCGCGAGCGCATGTCGCGCGCCATTGCCATGCAGGGCGGCATGACGCTCGGTTCCATCCTTGCCGGGCGCGACCTGTCCGGCTTGGCGCCGGTGGCCGACATTGCGCTGACCCTGCCCAACAGCCGTGAAAACGAATCCGAGGCCGACCGCTACGGTCTCGAACTCGCCGCCCGCGCCGGATACGACCCGCGCGCTGCCGTACGCCTGTGGGAAAAAATAGGGGCTGCCGGCGGCAACGGCCCGCCTCAGTTCCTCAGCACCCACCCCGCCCCGGCCAATCGCATTCAGACCCTGAATGCCCTGGTCCCGAAAATGATGCCCCTCTACGAGAAAGCCCGCCGATGAGCATGGACTTCACGCCAGCCCCCTCGCCCGACGAAGAAATCGCCAGCCTCAAGACGCTGACCACGGTTATTTACGGGCTCTACGCCCTGTCGCTGTTTTTCGGGGTATCGGCCATCGTCGCCATCGTGCTCAACTACATCAAGCGCGAGGACGCCCAGGGCACCTGGCTGGAAAGCCATTTCAAATGGCAGATCGGCACTTTCTGGTGGAGTCTGCTGTGGTTTGTTGTCGGCGCCATCACCTTCATCATCCTGATCGGCTGGATCGTGTGGGCCGTCGCCTTCGTCTGGTTCATCTACCGTATCGCCAAAGGCTGGCTCAACCTCAACGACAACAAGCCGATGCCGGTTCAGTAAACGCAGCATGGCGTCCCCTTCGTCACCCGGCCTTGCGGCCGCATCCAGATGAAAACCCTGCTGGCGCGCACAGGTCGTCTTGCCCTGTGCCTGCTGGCCGGCTTCAGCCTCACTGCCTGGGCCGACTTGCCGCCGCTGTCGCGCCTGCTGGCCGGCGGCAACACCCTTTACACCGCTCAGCCCGGAGACACCCTGATTGGCATCGGCGCCCGCTTCGGCGTGTCCCCCATCCTGGTCGCGCAGCAGAACGCCATTCCCTACCCGGGCAAGGGCGCCGTCCGCAACGGCCAGCGCCTTCGCATCCACCACCCCCACATCGTGCCCAACGGGCTTGATGACGGCGTCCTCATCAACATCCCGCAGCGCATGCTGTTCCACTTCAACGGGGGCAGGCTGATTGCCTCCTATCCGGTCGGCCTCGGCAAGCCCAGCTGGCCCACCCCGGAAGGCGAATTCAGGATCGTGTCACGGGCAAAGGACAAGACCTGGATAGTTCCCCGGTCGATCCAGGAAGAAATGCGCCGCGAGGGCAGGCCCGTGCTGCAGGAAGTGCCGCCCGGCCCCAACAACCCCCTGGGGAAGCACTGGCTCGGACTGAGCCTGTGGGGCTACGGCATACACGGCACCCTCGCGCCCACCAGCATCTATCAGTTCCGCAGCCACGGCTGCATTCGCCTGCATGCCGACAATATCGCTGAACTATTCAACGCGGTCGAAGTCAGTACCCCCGGCCGCCTGATTTATCAGCCCGTCCTCCTGGCGGTGGCGGATGACGGACGCATCCTGCTCGAAGTCCATCGCGATATCTACAACAAGGGCATCAACCCGGCCCGCATCGTGCGCAATCTGGCCGAGGCCCATGGTTTGAGCGATAGAATAGACTGGTCTGTGGCCGATGCCGTCGTCGTCGCACAGGACGGCGTGGCCCGCGAAGTGGGTCGCGCCGAGCAAAACCTCTGGAATGGAGAAACATGAAGCAACCGATCAACCGCCGCAACTTTCTCAAATTGGGCATGCTTGCCGCCGCCCTGCCGCTGCCGGCACTGGCCAACCCTCAGCGCGCCACCGGCGAGCGCCTGCTCGGGTTTCACAACCTGCACACCGGCGAGCGTACCGTTCTG
Source organism: Thiobacillus denitrificans (assembly GCA_002424845.1). Taxonomy (GTDB): domain Bacteria; phylum Pseudomonadota; class Gammaproteobacteria; order Burkholderiales; family Thiobacillaceae; genus Thiobacillus; species Thiobacillus denitrificans_F. The sequence continues at coordinate 47,318 of DILD01000056.1, forward strand.
CCCTACTGGATCGAAGGCCGCTACGTGACGGAGTCCCTCACGGAAATCAACCACGTCCTGCGCGATCACCGTACCAACCTGATTGCCGAAATCGATACCGGCCTGCTCGATCTGTTGCATCGCGTCGGCGCTGCACTCGGCACCGCCCGCCCATTCGAAGTCATTTCCGGCTACCGCTCGCCGGCCAGCAACCAGATGCTTGCCCAGAACTCGTCAGGGGTGGCCAAGCGCAGCCTGCACATGGACGGCAAGGCCATCGACATCCGTCTGCCGGGTGTGCCGCTGGCCGACCTGCACCGCACCGGACTCACGCTGAAAAGCGGCGGCGTCGGCTATTACCCGAAGTCGAATTTCGTGCACCTGGATGTCGGCCGCGTGCGGAGCTGGAACGGCTAAGCCCGCTTTCCACCCTCACCCCAGGCAGACTCGCAGGGCGGCTACATCAGCGCCCCGCGCAACCCCTCACCTTGCAATCCCGCCTGATCAGCGCCGTTTGCGCGGGCTCCTGCCTTCAGAACAGCGGATGATCGCTTCATTGGTCGGCAACTCCAGGCACTGACGCAGATCACCTTGGGGCAAGCGCATCGTCTTGCGCGCATACACCCGGGGCGGCGCCTTCTGTTTGTCCTGCACCGCCGCCTCGACCGGCATATCTTCCCGATCGATCCCGTTCGCCATCGCCACCCCGGTGACGCACAGCAACAACCATGTGACAAAACTGATTTTCATTTGATCTCCTCCCCCATGTCTATGTCATGTATCTGGAATGGCACGGTTCCGGCTGCCCCAAGCTCCATCAAGCTTTACAGCCGTTTTTTTCCGGCGCCCTCATTCGCGGGCACCTCCCGCCCTGTCTCAACTCGTGAACGGCTCTTTTGATCATAGCCATTTCCATCGAAGACAACCGGGCAACAGCCAGGCGCAGCCACTCAGCCCGGTTCGTGAGGAACAGCGCGGTCTCGATGTCGGCCCAGCAGATGCATCGCGGCAGCGATGAGCACAATCGCGATGAACAAGGCATAGGGCGCGAATCGATTGACGGTGGCAGCCCAGAGGCTAAGCTCGTTCAGCAGCAGGCCCCACACGCCGATGGCAACATAGGTCGACGCCAGCACCACGGCCAGATTCACCCAGGGGCGCAGGCCGATCAGAAACCCGACGATCGCCCCCACCACCGGGCCGGTCATCCAGAACGGAACCAGCACGAAAACAAACAGGCCGATGACGCCGAATTTTCGCACCGCGCCCCCCCGCGACTCGGCGGCGCGGTGCATGCGCTTAACAAAGGGCTGTAGTCTGGGCGCCCGGATCAGCTGCCGCCAACTCAGCGCGAACAGCGGATACACCACCAGCACCTGGATCGTCTCGACCAGCATGTTGAGGGGAGCCACCTGGGCATGACCAAGACCGCTTGCATAGCCGAACGACATTCCGGCTGCCCGGCCGATGACCATATTCAGCCCGGTCATGGCTGCGTAGGTGAGCACGCTGTCCGGAAACAGGTGCCAGCCGATCCCGAACGCCAGCAGCATCAGGCCGGTCAGCGCGAGACCGATGCCCAGCATCCGGCCTTCGGTGCTGGCGAAAAGCGTTTCATGCATGCGGGTTCCTGATCTATCCGGATAGGGAGAATTGTGGTCTGAGCCCGATTATCGCTCCAGTTGCACATTCAGCGCCGGTGCGCCGTTAGCCGTCCGCCATCCGGTACTGAACAATTTCACCCAGTCCAGCGCTCATCGTGATGCCTCCCAATCCCAACTGCCGTTGTATGGATGCGCTTACAAGGCCCTGCCGCTGCGGATCACGCCCACCGCGATGCCTTCGATCACCAGTTCCTGGCGCTTGAGATCGACCACGATGGGCTCGAAGTCGGGGTTTTCCGGTAGCAGCTGCACGGTGTGGCCGCGCTGCTGGAAGCGCTTCACCGTGACCTCGTCGCCGAGGCGCGCCACCACCACCTGCCCGGCCTTCGCCTCGGTGCTGCGATGCACCGCGAGCAGGTCGCCGTCCAGGATGCCGGCGTCTTTCATGCTCATGCCGCGCACCTTGAGCAGGTAGTCCGCGCGCGGCGTGAACAGGGCGGCATCGAACTGGTAGTGCCGCTCGATGTTCTCCTGCGCCAGGATCGGGCTGCCGGCGGCCACCCGGCCCACCAGCGGCACCCCGCCACCTCCCTTCAGCCGGATGCCGCGCGACGTCCCCGGCACCAGGTCCAGCACGCCCTTCTTCGCCAGCACCTTGAGATGCGCCTCGGCCGCGTTGGGCGAGCTGAAACCGAAGTGCTTCGCAATCTCCGCGCGCGTCGGCGGCAGGCCGGTGGTCTCGATCCACTCGCGGATCAGATTCAGGATTTCTTCCTGGCGGGGGGTCAGGTCTCGCATGGGGCTTCCTCCAGATACTGTATGCATGTACAGTTGTATGTGTATACAGTATAAATACCAGATTCGGAAAACGCCACTGCGCAATCGCCATGCCGACCGCGCAGGCAAACAGGAGAAACCCCATGATGAAACTCGGAAAAATCAGCTCCCTCGCCTTCAGCCGCATGAAGCAGCGCGGAATTTCCATCGACGCCCTCAACGACCTGCTCGCCCGCGGCCAGGTCGAAAAGCAGTTCGACGGCGCGCGGGTGGTGTACCTCGACAGCCCCACCCCAGGACCGAACTGGATTGGCCGCCCGGCGCCCAGGCTGTATGCGGTGGTGGATGCGGCGGGCGACGTGCTGACGGTGGAGCGGCGGGTGCGGTTGCGGGCATGAGCCAATCGCCAGATGAAGCGGGGCATGGCCAATCCGCCGGCACAGTGCTATATTCTGGCCAGACTAGCCAGAATAAGCAGGAACTCAGCATGAACAGCGAATGGCAATTGCAGGAAGCGAAAAACAACCTGAGCCAGCTCATCAAGGACGCCGCAAGCGGCGACGCTCAGGTCGTCACCGTGCACGGCAAGCCGACGGCTGTGGTGGTGTCGGCGGAAGCCTACGCAAAGTTCACCCGCCCGCGCCGGGGCAAGCTCTCCGCCGCGCTGTTGCAGCCCGACCTCGCAGGCGATGACCTGGACTTCGCCCGCAGCCCGGACACCGGCCGCAACGTCGAGCTATGAGCTGGCTGCTGGACACCTGCGTCCTCTCCGAATACATCAGGAAATCGCCCGCGCCGCAGGTCATCGCCTGGCTGGACGAGCAGGACGAAACCAGCCTTCACCTCAGCGTCATCACCCTGGGCGAGATCGAGAAGGGCATCCTCAAACTGCGAGCCACTGACCCCCGCCGCAGCCAGAAACTCACCGCCTGGCTTGGCAAGGTGGAACAGCGCTTCGCCGGCCGCATCCTGCCCCTCGACGCCGCTGCCCTGCACGGCTGGGCGCAACTCGCCGCCCAGTCCGAACTCGCCGGGCGCCCCCTGCCGGTGATGGATGGCCTGATCATGGCCACCGCCCAGTGCCACGGCCTTACCGTGGTCACGCGCAACGTGCAGGATTTCGGCCTGCTCCCGCAGGTGTTCAATCCCTGGGCCTTGTAGTTCCGTGCAATACCAGGCCGTCAAAGCCAGGAAAGGCAAGCCTGCCGTGAAGAAATCGTAGGAGCGGCGCCTTTATGCCCTTCAGGGTGCTCGCCGCGATTGACGCGCGTCAATCGCGGCGAGGGCGCCGCTCCTACAAGACGTGCGGGCAGGTACTATTACGCCTCTGCCTCGCAGCGGGCCCGCGTTTGCGCCGCCCCAGTACCGATGAACCGAACGCTCCAACAACGCCGCTCCCGCTTTACGTCGTCTCCCGACCTCGCCCCTGCCACCCCGGCCCTGCAGGATTGCATCGCGCGCTATTCCGCCGCGATTCCCGGACTGGCCGAACTCGGCAAGCGCCTGGCCGCCCCCCGCGACCCCGATACGCTGATTGACCTCGACGCGCTGATCGACCTCTACGAACAGTGCACCCCGCTGCTGGAAAAAGCCCTGTGGTCCGGCGCGGTCGATTTTCACCCGCTGCTGGCCGATTACCAGGCGCTGTTCCGCGAACAGGAAGTGCTGATTGCCCAGCGCTGCAAGCAGGCTCAAGTCAGCGACGACCGCCACCGCTTCATCCTCAGCATCCCGGTGGCGGATCGCCCGTCGCACCTGCGCGCCTGCCTTGAAAGCATCTACCAGGTCTGCACCCTGTTCGACTACGGCGGCCACGCCACCGGCGTGTGGGACAAGATCCGGGTCGTCGTCAGCGAGGACAGCCGCGACGAGGCCAACGTCCGCCGGCATATCGAACTGGTCGAGGCATACCGGCAAAAAGGCCTGCAGGTGATCCACTTCGGGCTCGCCGAGCAATACGACCTGCTGCACGCCCTGCCTGCACAGCAGCGCGAACGGCTGGGCACGCTGCTCACCACCCAGCCGCGGGACCGCTTCTACCTCAAGGGCCAGGCCGCCAACCGCAACCTCAGCTACCTGAAGTGCCTGCAGCTCACCGAAAACAGGCGCAACACGCTGTATTACCTGATCGACAGCGACCAGTCCCTGTGCGTGAACCGGCAGACCGCCGCAGGCGAGGAAGCCGTCTACGCGCTGAACTACTTCCACGCCATCGACAAAATCTTCCGCACCACCGACACCCTCATGCTCACCGGCAAGATGGTCGGCGACCCGCCCGTGTCGCCGGCGGTGATGGCCGTGAACTTTCTCGATGACGTCATCGCCTTCTTCACCCGCCTGGCCGCCCTGCCCGCCGAGCAGGCCTGCCAGTTTCACGCGCTGCCCACGCAACCGGTGGGCGACGCCGCCTATCACGACATGGCCAAGCTGTTCGGATTCGAGAACCAGCCGGCGACGTTTCCCTATTCATGCCGGCTTGCCGGCGAACACGACCACGTCGCCTGCCTGAATGACTTTGCCCAGCGGCTCAACGCCTTCTTCTTCGGCGAGCACCT
>DILD01000056.1:52282-69644 GCA_002424845.1 Thiobacillus denitrificans
CCCGGCAACTACATCGTCAACTACGCCGGGCTGAAATACGTCATCCCCTTCGGCCACCTGCGCCTGCGCATGTCCGGCCCCACCGCCGGGCGGCTCATCGCCGCCGAGATCGGCCAACGCTTCGCCTCGTTCAACATGCCCAACCTGCACCGGCGCACCACCGAGGCGGGCCCGGGCGACGACTTCCGCCCCGGCGTCGACGTGGACGAGGCCAGCGTGGATGTCTCCAACGAGTTCGAGCGCCAGTTCTTCGGCGACCTGATGCTGTTTGCCACCGAAGCACTGGTCAAGCAGGCCGACGTCACCCGCCCCTTTGCGCAGGATGCGATCGAAGCCGTCGTCGCGCAGAAAGAGGCCGAACTGCTGGCGCTGTACCAGCAAAAGCACGACGCCATCGCCGAGCGCAACCGGCAGCTGAACGAGCTCGTCTTCAACGCCGGCCATTGGTGGCTGCAGGCCAGCGAACAGGCGCCCGGCCTTGCTCATGCGCTGCGGCAGGTGCGCGCCTTCATCGACAACATCGACCGCAATTTTGGCGAGCACGCGCTGGCCTGGCGCCAGATCCAGTCCGCCGCGCACCGCGCAGAACGCAAACGGCAGATCGTCGAGGCCTTGATGAACTACCGCGCCGAGCGGGATGCGTGGGACAGTTTGTTCTGACGGCGCCTTTATGCCCTTTCAGGGTGCTCGCCGCGATTTTCGAACCGTCGTCCGCCGCGAATGCCCGCATCGCTCGCCCGCCCGCAATCGGCCCGAGGGCGGGCCTCCCACAAAAGCGCACAGTCCCCACCTGTAGGTGCGGCGCCTTTATGCCCTCTGGGTGCTCGCCGCGATTGTCGTGCCGTGGGGTGAGGGGGGGCTTTCACGCCACAATGCGCAACATTGCGCAATGATTTAATCAATCAAGTTGCGCAATGTTGCGCATTCCTGCAAAACACTTTGGTGATTCCTTGCCTACCTGCAGGGCGCCTCGGCGCGATTAGAGTTGTGCTATGCTGCGGGTGTATACATCGTCACACAGGAGCGGCTCATGGCCACGGCTATCCTTACCCTACGCATCCCCGAAGAAACCAAGACCAAGCTCGACAAGCTGGCGCAGGCCACGCACCGATCCAAATCCTGGCTGGCGGAAGAAGCCATCACGCGCTACCTCGATCTGGAAGCCTGGCAGGTCGGTGAAATCGAACAGGCGATCGAGGAAGCCGACCGAGGGGACTTTGCGAGCCCGTCCGACCTGGCTGAGCTGCTGAAGAAGCATGCAGGTTAAATGGCTGCAGCGCGCCCTGCTCAACCTCGAGCAGGAAGCGGCCTGGATTGCGCAGGACGATCCCCGCGCCGCAGCAAGCTTCGTCACGGAGACCGACACTGCCACCCGTTTGCTCGCGCAGCATCCCGACATGGGGCGGCCGGGCCGCGTGCCGGGCACCCGCGAACTCGTGCTGCCACACTTTCCCTACATCATTCCCTATCGCGTCAAAGCGCAGCGCGTGGAAATCCTGCGCGTGTTCCACACGGCGCGCAAATGGCCGCCCGGATTTGGGGCGCAATAAGTGACGCATGACATTCTGGATTGCTTCCCACCACGGCCTTCGGCCTCGTGGCTAAAGGCAACAGCACTCGCAATGACCGGAATCGATTGATTCACCCCTTCCTAAAGGGTGATCGCATCCATCGCGCCAGAAACAATCAACTCCCGACTTTCCCGATACGCCGCCTGCGCGGCGCTGAGCGCCTCCTCCGGAATCACAATATGCGAGTAATCCACCCGCGTCCGGTCGATGCGCCCGCCATGAATGCGCGCCGACGAATCCCCCCTGCCCGCCTTGCCGGTCTGGCTGAAGGTCTGGTACCGCTCGCTCAAGGGCGAGTCCAGCGCGAGCCAGTCCGACAGCCTGGGCAGCAGCCGCTCCGGCGCGGTTTGCAGCAGCTCCGCATCGAAATAGCAGTAGCCCCGCTCGGCCGTGCGGCAAAAATCGGCAAGCGCCTTCACCCGCTCGACATAGTAGTGGGCCGCCGCCACCGGCGAGGCGTAAAGGTCCGGGTCCGGCTTCTGCCGAAACAGATGCACGATGCTCCTGATCGTGCGCGCCGGCTCTGCCAGGGCAACCAGTATCTTGAGTTCGGCCGAACCCAGCCGCTCGGGCTTCAGCACATAGTCGTTGTGCAGCAGCTTGTCGAACAGATAGCGGCTGTTTGGCTTGAGCACATCGCCCTGCCGGAACCCCTCCAACTGCCTGCCCAGCGCGGCGGCATCCTCATAGCTGATGTGCATTTCGTAGTAACCATTGATCTGCGGGTGCGAGCCGAGAATATGCCCCGCCAGACTGGTGAAGGCGCGCATGTGGCTCAGCAGGAAGATTCTGGCGTAATCAGACAAGGGTCAATTGGCGCGCACCGTCTCGCGAAACACCGGATCAGCGCCGCGCCACCGGCCCAAGCGCCTCGACCCGCTCGGCAACTGTCCGCGCAGCTCGGACCAAGGCCTCCACCAGCGCATCGTCCACATCCAGGTCGCCTTCGTACTCGGCCAGATTGCGCTTGTTGTGCGCCTGATCGAGCACCCGCCATTGAGCGGCTTCGAGCGCGAGCGTATGAGTCAGGCTCTGGAATACCAGATAGCGATTCTCGGAACGGTAGCCGTGCCAGCGTAGCGCCGCCAGCGACAAGGCATGCGCCGCGTTGTAGGCCAGGTCGAAGCGGCTTTCCAGCGAAAGCACGGCGTTCTCCGCATCACGCAGACGCACCAGGCCCGAACGGACCAGGCCGTCGAACTCCGCCTGTGCCGGCGGCTCGGCCTTGAGCTTGCCGATCTTGACCAGGTTATCCAGCGGCGAGGAGGTCATCGTGATCTTCCGTCATCCGAATGGTTTCGCCGGCCAGCACCTTGGTGAGAAACGGGTTGCCGCTTGCCCGGCGACGGCGGAATTCCGCCACGGTGTATAAGGTCGGGCTGACGCGGCGGCCGAGCTGCTGCTCCACCGGCGTCAACGCTGCGAAGACCTGTTCCAGCGTCAGCGCGTCCGACACGATCAGCAGGTCGATATCGCTCAAGGCCGTATCGCTGCCCTTGGCCACCGAACCATAAATCAGCGCCAGCCGCACCACCTCGCCGAGCGGCGTCAGCGCCGCGCGCAGCACTTCCGCCGGCCCCAGCGTCTTGGTCACGATGCCACACAGCTCCCCGAAAATCGGCGCCGCCGGGTTGGCCTGGTAATGCTTCTGGCTGCCGAGCCGCGTCACCGTCACCAGCCCGCTTTCCACCAGCCGCCGCACCTCGCGCTGCACCGCGCCCGATCCGGCGCCCACCAAGCTGATCAGCTCATTGGTGAAGAAACTGCGTTCGGGCTGGCCGAACAGCAGCGCCAGGACGCGCTGCTGCGTCGCCGAAAACAGCGCATCGGCGATGCTGGTTCGCGAGGAAGCGGGCGCATGTGTTTCCGCCGCGCCCGGCTTCTGTGATTTTGAAGTCTTTGGAATACCCATTTCGGGCATGTTAATGCCCTTTTTGGGTATATTCAAGCCAAGGCTCGCCACCGCCGTGGTTTAGCCGAAGTCACGTCGGCATTGTTCCGTAGTTTCGGTCGTTACGAACAAGTACCGAAAGAATGGAACTACACAGGCTGAGATGTCAGAGTGGAAATTGATAAAACAGCACCCCGCCCCCGAACCACAAGGCCACGTAAATCACGCAGGCGTGCTTTCCAGAACAAGCAGCTCTTTGGTTGCCCGCGTCATCGCCACGTAAAGCAGCCTCGCCTCATCTTCAGCCGCCTTGTCGTCGTCGGTCGAGATACACACACCGGGGATCGCCACCAGCGGGAATTCCAGCCCTTTGCTGCTGTGATACGTGATCAGCTTCACCGTGTCCTGCTTGTCGCCAAACTCCATGTTCTTGTGGCTTGTGATCGGCACGCCTGCGTTCTCGAAGGCACGGATGAGGGTTTTGCCGACCGGCTCCCAATGCCGGTAGAGGACGGCCATGTCTTTCCACGCCGTACCGTCCCGATGCGCCGCCTTGAATTGCTCAACAATGTATTTCGCCTCGTCTTTCAGCGTTGGCAGCTTGATCAACAATGGCTTGGGGCCGTGACGCCCGGCCGACACGGGCGACAACCTGGGCACGCCATCTTCCGACGCTTCCGACGGTGAAAGCAGTTCCTTGGCAAAACGGGCGGCAAATTCCAGAACCTCCTGCGTATTGCGGTAGTTGATTTTGAGAACCGTCGTCCGCCCCTGCGCCTGCACGCCCACGCTCTTGAAACTGAAATTGCGTTTCTCGCCCGTGTCGTAAATCGACTGCGCATCGTCGTACAGCACCAGCAGCGAATTGGTGAGCGGGTCCACCATCTGCACCACCAGCTTGAACCACTCCGGGCGGAAATCGTGACCTTCGTCGATCATGACCGCTTCGTACTGCCCGGACGGGATGAGCTTGTTGTCCACCCCGCGAATAACCTTGTCCACCATGTCATCCCAATAGCCATCCCGTTTAGCCCCACCTTCCGGCAACCCCACGTTGTAGGCGGTCAACTGGCGATGGCACCAGGCGTGAAAGTTCTGCACGATGACCTTGTCGGCCACGCCCTTTTCCTGCATCCAGTGTTCCAGCCGCTTGGCCAAAGCCTTGTTGTAACAAAGGATCAGGATCGGCTTGGTGGATACCTTGGCCAGGCACTCCGCGCGGTAGCCAAGGATCAGCGTCTTGCCGGAACCCGCCACGCCATGAATCACGCGATGGCCTTCGCCCAGGCTGCGCGCCAGCTGCTCCTGCTGCAAATCCATCACCCGCAAAATATCGGGCAGCGCAGCAGACTCCGCTTCCGCCTCGTCGAACAAGCCAACCTGTTTCGCCGGCAGGCGAATCTCGGGAAACATGTGCCAGCGCACCCGGTCGATTTGCGGCAGGCCCAGGTTGCCGAATCCGCCCACGGTAAACATGTCCCACAGCCGTTTCTGAAAGGCTTCCGCCTCCACCGACTCGACCATCTCGTCCTGGCAGATCACCCGGTGGGCTTCCAGCACCTCGCTCAAGTCCGTGCTTTCAAACTGCTTGCGGCTGATGTTCGTCAGCACCACCCCATACGCCCAGGGGAACAACGGCTTACCCTGCATGCGCCCGCTGCTGAAAACCAGCTGAGGGTCTTTTTCCAGCACGCCAACCACGGCATGCGCATATTGACGCGCCTGCTCCAACGGGTTGGCCGCGTGCACCAATCCCCTGTTGGTCAGCAGAGAAACGTCGGACTTGGTAATCGACTGAATCGTATCCAGCTTCCAGTCCTTCACCTCCAGGATCAGCAGTCCGCGCTTGGGATGCAGCACGACAAAATCCGGATGCCGCATCGACTGCCCGATTGGCACGTCGTACCAGCACAGATAGTCGTCTTCGAGTTTGGCTTCCAGCCGCTGGGCAAAGCGCCGTTCGCCGGAGGTCATGCGCGAAGCGCAAGCTGAGTAGCTGGGTATCAGTGTGGCCATGCGGTTCAACCCTCGTTTGCTAACCAGGCTTCGATTGTTTCTTCAGGCCGTACAGGTCTTGCAACAACCCGAGCAAGCCAGCACGAGCACGGTCGAAATCGGCCCGTCTGGTTTTAGCGTCGCTCCACGATGGGGCTGCTTTCTTCATGGCCATTCGCTATTTTTCCTTATTGCCCGGCTTGCGCTCAGCCTCAATCTGCTTGATCACCCGGTCGAAATCACTCTCAAATAGCCGATCCTGCACGATGCGGTATTTCTCGAATTCACTCTCGGCGTGTGCCTTGGCCATCTCGGCCGAAATCCTGCCCGCATCCAGCAAAATGTCGCGCTCGGTGAACTCCAGGAACGCATCCAGCCGCTTGGCCCAGTCCTCCATGGTCATCGGGATCTTGCGCTTGGCGCGATCCTCGGCCAGATCGAGGTAGGCGTTGACGATGCGACCGAGGGATTCCAGTTCGTCCTTGTCGAGGTAGTTCTTGGCGACCGCCACATCGGTCTTGAGTATTTTCCCGGCCGGGGCATGTTCCCAAGAGGTCAGACCCATGCGCTCCTTGCCGCTGTCGGCACGCTGTACGATCAGCTCGGCAGCGGTGTGGCCGTGAATAGCGAAATGCAGTTTGTTCTGCACCTTGGCGAAGAAAGCCCGCGTCGTAGGGGCGTCCGAGTTGTAATCGACCGCCGTGGCGTAGATGTCGGTGATCTTCTGGTAGAACTTGCGCTCGCTGAGGCGAATCTCGCGGATTTCCGACAGCAGGCGCTCGAAGTAATCCTCTCCGAGAAAAGCACCGTTCTCCAGACGCTTTTTGTCGAGAACGTAGCCCTTGATGGCGAACTCATGCAGCACCCGGGTCGCCCATTGCCTAAACTGCGTCGCCCGCAGTGAGTTGACCCGGTAACCCACCGAGATGATGGCATCGAGGTTGTAGAACTGGGTCAGATAGCTTTTGCCGTCAGCGGCAGTATTCCGGAATTTCCGGATAGCTGACGTCTCGCCTACTTCCTCGCTGGCAAAGATATTCTTCAGGTGTTCGCTGATGGTGCGGACATCCACGGCAAAAAGCTCGGCCATCAGCTTCTGCGTCAGCCAGACAGTTTCGTCTTCGTAGCGGGCTTCAATACTCTGCTCACCTGCCTGACCGGTAAAGATCAGAAACTCGGCAGTGCTGTTGCGGATCAGTTTGTTGTTGCCGTTACTCATGGCGCGGCCCTTGTCCTATGAAAGAGCAGCGTCAAGCTGCTCAAGTGACCCTATTTGTTAACCCCTGTCCTCTGGCCCAGCGTTTAACAGCTAAATCAGATTGCCCGCGTGCCCTTGCAGCCAGGATATTGCGAACACCCCCAGAACGCATTGCCCGAATTCGCGCCACGCTTGGCGGTGCGCTTGACCATCGCGCTTTGGCAAACCGGGCAGGCCGGCGCACTTTCAGCTGCAACAACTGGGGTGGCTGAAGCCGCCTTGCCGGGCGCACTCACCCCGCGAATCTGCGCATACAGTGCCTTGCTATCCACCAGCTCGATGTTTCGGCCTCTGGCAAAATCCTGGGCATCATTCGTAAACTCACCGGACGTCACCACAAACCCGCCGGTGGCGCCCTCCGCTACCATCACCCCATAGAGTTCGCGCACCGTGGTCACGCCCACCTTGAAAGCCTTCCACTGCTTGCACTGCACCAGAAAGGTCTCGCCTCCCCTTTTCAGCACCAGATCAATTCCGCCATCGGCGCCGCCGCCACCGGTCTCGGCCACCGCGTAGCCCTTGCGCCGGAAAGCTTCGCCCACCAAAGCCTCGAACTGCTGCCAGCTCATATTGTTGAGCGCACCCTGGTCTGGGCTGGAAGCAACCTGCGCATGCAATGCCTGGCGCTTGGTGCGGCCATAGGCAGACATGGCCGCACCCACCAGAAAAATGAACGGCAACAGATACTGGCCAACTGAGGCCAACGTGCTGAATAGAGTCTGGCTGACGAATTCACCCATCTTTCCGGGCTGGGCGATTGCGGTCACTTCGGCAGTCGCAACGCTGTGCAGCCCTATGTATGTAGCGATCGCGAGCCCCACGCCTGCCCACCAAGGCAGCTTGCTGGTTATCTCGATCAAATCTTCAATGAGGTTTTGTTTTCGACGAGCCATTTTTTTCCTATTGGTAGTTCGGTTAACGCTTCATCGTTGCTTTGATATCGAAATTGGATGGGCCTTCTATAAGCACGGCCACCATATGGTTTAAAGACCGTAAGGACAACTGAACCGTATTGCTCGACTGATACAAAGCAAGCGTGCCCGAATATCTCCGATTGAGGGCGGGATATCGACATTCAGATAAGGTCACATCCAGCGTAAACACGTTCGGCGAGAAGTATGGCGCAGCAACACCAAGCAGCTTGCATCCATTCTCGGGGCTTGTGCCCCGCACCCTGCCCTGCTTTTCCACCTCGATCATCAAGGGCACGACAACATGCGCCTCGCGCATCGCCTGTCCCTTTACAGTAGTCCCCTGATATTGAGCCTGGCCGCGCCAGATTCCGTAAGGCGTCGAGTAATCGAGTTCGATGGACTTTGTGGGCTCCCAGGCTTGGTGTGTGCCATTGCTACTCGTCGAGGCACTCGGCCCGTTTACGCCGGGCAGTGTTGGCGCATCGCAAGGTTTATCCGTGTAGGTGGTCTTGCCATTCACGACACAGCGGTAGAGCTGCTGATCTGCCTTGGCGGGTGAAACCGGGGCCATCCCGAGCAGCAGCCCCGAAAACAGGACTACGACGCAGTTACTTCTTGCGCTTGGGAATCTTGTATTCATCAATCTTGTTCTCGCTGAATTTGATGACCTTTTCGTTCTCCAGCCCAGCCACTAGAGCCCGCACTGCTTTAATGGTCACGTTGCCCCCAAGCAATGACGTGATGTGGCTTTCCAGTGTTTTACGTTTCACGGGTCGGTTCTTCGGATGCAGGCGCAGATGCTCGATGACTTTTTCTTTGTCTTCCGGCCCAAGAGTCTTTCGGGCTGGCGGCTGAGGTTTCTTTTCCGTTGCCTTGGCCAGTTTTTCCTGCACTGGCGTAGTTTTCTTTGGGGCTGCGGCTGGCTTGGCGGGCGGTGCCTTCGCAACGGGTGCTGCCTTCTTGACCGCTGGGGGTTTGCCGGGTGGCTGCGCCACGGGTGAAGGCATCGCGAAGCCGACGTTGCCTGCAGACATCGGCTGCAGGACACTTCCAGGCTCAGTGACTGGCTCGTCCAACCCCAAGGCCTGGCGAATGCTCGTAGCTTTCATTGCGCCATAGCCAAGCGACTGAACGTGGTTCATCAATGCATCAAAGCCACCGTCTTTTGAAATCACGACGAATCGGGTGTTGCTGCTTGCGGCGGAACCGTTCGCCTCAAGCTCCTGAAGCAATCGGCCCATATAAAAAGCGATGTGGAAGTCGAGTGCATTCTTCCCATGCCTGTCGCTTTGTATGTATTTCACTCTGTCGCCGTGAGGCTGGAGAGATTCGGCGATGTCGAAGTCCAGCTTGTTCTGGTGCGGCCCGCGAAAGATTCTGAGTTGGTACTGATCCCCGCTCAACAGCCCCATGTCCGGCGGCTGAACATTCTCGAAATCGACAAGGATGTAGGTCAGTTCCATTTAAACGGGCGGGGCTTCAAGCACCCTGCACTTCTATTGAGTTGCCATCCATATCGGCCAGAATCTCCCGAAACTGTTCCAGCGCCGCCTCCAAATCCTCCACAATCTCCGCCGCGATCACTTCCGGCGCTGGCAGGTTGTCGGAGTCCGACAGCGATTCATCCCTTAACCAGAAGATATCCAGGCTGGCCTTGTCGCGGTTGACCAGGTCTTCGTAGTCATAGGCGCGCCAGCGGCCGTCGGGATTGTCTTGCGACCACGTCGGCTTGCGATCATGGCGGTTTTCCGGGTGATAGCACTTCACGAACTCGTCCAGATCCTCCCGCTTAAGCGTGCTGGTCTTGAGGGTGAAGTGCATGTTGGTGCGCAGGTCGTAGATCCACAGCTTGCGGGTCCACGGGGTTTCGGCGGCGGGCTTCTTGTCGAAGAACAGCACGTTCGCCTTCACGCCCTGGGCGTAAAACAGGCCGGTGGGCAGGCGCAGCAGGGTGTGGACGTCGCAGTCGTGCAGCAGTTTGCGGCGGATGGTCTCGCCTGCCCCGCCTTCGAACAGCACGTTGTCCGGCAGCACCAGGGCGGCGCGGCCGTTCTGCTTCAACAGCGTCTTCACGTGCTGGACGAAGTTGAGCTGCTTGTTCGAGGTGGTGGCCCAGAAGTCGTCGCGCTCGACGGTGTCGCGCTCCTTGCTGACCTTGCCCTCCTCGCCCACGATGGTGGTGCTGCTCTTCTTGCCGAAGGGCGGATTGGTCAGCACCACGTCGAAGCGCTCGCCGGGGTCGGCGGCCAGCGAATCGCCCACCGCGATCGGCTCGAACTCCTGGCTGCCGATGCCGTGCAGCAGCATGTTCATCGCGCACAGCCGAGCGGTGGCCTGCACCAGTTCCCAGCCCTTGAAGCTTTCCCCGCGCAGTTTCTTCTTCTCCGCCGACGTCATGTTGGGGTAGTGCTTCACCACATAGTCGTGCGCCGCCAGCAAAAAGCCGCCGGTGCCGCAGGCCGGGTCGGAGATGGTGTCGCCGGGCCGGGGCGCCATGGCATCGACAATCGCCTGGATCAGCGGGCGCGGCGTGAAGTACTGGCCCGCGCCGGACTTGGTGTCCTGCGCGTTCTTCTCCAGCAGGCCCTCGTAGGCGTCGCCCTTCACGTCGGCGCTCATCGACACCCAGGTTTCCTTGTCGATCAGGTCCACGATCAGCCGCCGCAGCTTGGCCGGGTCCTGAAACTTGTTCTGCGACTTGGTGAAGATCAGACCGAGCAAGCCCTTCTGCCTGCCCAGCTCCTCCAGCGTGTGGCGATAGTGGTCAAACAGCTCGTCGCCGTCCTTCTTCACCAGGCTGGGCCAGTCATAGCCGGCAAGCACCGGGCTCTTCTGGCTATAAGGCGGCCGGCTGCGCTCGTCGGCCATCTTCAGGAACAGCAGATAAGTGAGCTGCTCGACGTAGTCGCCGTAGCTCATGCCGTCGTCGCGCAGGACGTTGCAGTAGTTCCAGAGTTTTTGGACGATGTTGGATGGGCTCATGGCATTACTCAATATTTGGTGTCGACGAGAAAGCCGGTACGTCCCGGACAGGAATACCCGTTCTTATCTTTGTGTGGCTTCAATGCGGAATCGTGGGACTGCCGCGTAAATTTTTTTCCGCAGTATGTGCATTCATACACGTACTTTGGCCCGGCATGCGTGAGCGAGTGCCTGGCCGTTCGAGGACGGCTGATCCTGGGTGAAAAATCCGTTGCAGCGCGGCTGGACACAGGTGGCGCAGAAATCGCACCACTGGGTGTCAGCTCAATCAGATATCGCGGAATAAATGATACCTGCGTCGCCTCGGCACCCTGAATCCTGTCGACCCGGTAGGATCGCGGTTCCCCAGTCTCATGTTTCACGGCGTACAAGAGCAGATTGCCGTCCTGGGTTCGCCGCAAGGAATACGGCTCGATCAGCCTTCGGGTGCCCTGATAGGTCAAATCCACGCACAGCCGGTTTGCGGCGGCAAAGCGAATGATCTCAAAGGGTATGGCAACGTGCCACGCATGAGACATGGATGGCGGCCGCCACGTTTCATCCACCGCGCCCGCCCCGGGTGTATGCACTTGAAGCGACGGCCGGGAAATTTTTTCCGTGACGCCATGCAGCCAGTCAAAAACGCCGGGAAGCTCCTGCCAGAACTGTTCGAATGCCGGCAACACCGGCAGTTGGTGCGCCAACATGTTTCCCCACTCCGCCTCCAGTTCGAGCCGGGCAGGTTGATTGTCCACGGTTTGCATCGTTGGCACATCAATGCCTTTGAATGCGCACTTCTGTTCCAGCGTGCTGAACACCAATAACCGCTCGGGCCTGAGTTCGTCGTGACGAAACAGGTGAACCACATCGTACAAATCCCGCGGCCTCTCGCGTTCCGCCAAGGCACGAATTTTCTCGGCAAAAACCTCCTCGAAGGAATAGCAGCGGACACGGATGCCATCCGCCGGCCTATCCGAATAGGGATGGTGGACTTCTCTTGTTGCGGGCTCCAACACCAACAACTCGTCGTCGGTTAAATCCAGCTTGATTCGGGGTGCATCCCCGCGCCGCTGCATCGGGCCGCGATAGCCGACTCTCCCTTCTGCCGAGGCATTGCCGCGCGGATTCGCATAGACCTCGAAACGGATGCTATCGGCTGGCACCTCAATGCCCGCCTGGTCATAAATCCATTCGGATATCTGATTGAAGGTCTCCAGAAGAAACGGCTCTGCAAGATGCTCCGGATTGGTGAGCGTGAAATCGAGGTCTTCCGAAAAACGGTACGTCTCGAAGAAGCATTTCTTCAGGCATGTACCGCCCTTGAACACCCAGCTTTGCCCAATCTCGGGATGCGCGGCAATACCGGCAAGCATCCAGCCGAGCACATAGTCCTTTTCAATCACATTCGGCGCGAGCCCAAACTCGTGCGAAAAATCCATGACCTCCTGCCGATCAATCAAGGCGCTACTCCTCCAGCCAGCGTTGCGGTACCCAGAGACGCCACCGCGTCACCAGTTTGTCGGTTTCCAGCGCAGGGTCGAGCTTGGCATTGCCAGTCGTCAGCCGTTCACGGCACTGTGAAATTGCGTCCTGGTCAGCAGGTGAGAACTTCTCAAGCAAGAACCCGAGCCGTTTGAAAACCGCCCCGTTACCCAGCCGGCTTGCGTATTCGAGCAGCAAGGCGAGGTCTTTCTTTTCCGACTTGAGGTAATTCTTCAACATGTCCACCGTCGAGCGTATCCCCCCGCCTAGTTGAGGATCGCTCAACATATCGAGCATCGTCCGCGTCGGATCGGAAACATCGACTTTCACCTGCCCCCGCCACACCGACTTCAGTCCAAACAAGGCTTTCTCCTGCACCGACCGCAGCAGGAAATCGGTTTGTTTGATAGTCGGGTTTCGATCCCGGGGGCGCTGCACAGTCACCACCACCACCGTGCGAAAAATTTGCTCCGTCAAATCCCAATACTCGGCAGCGCTCCAGCCGCCAATGTAGCAAGGCCCATAAAGCTGCGCGGCAATCACCCATGCGTCTTCCAAAGGCACATCCGAGGTTCTGGATTCCAGTGGCACCGGCACATAAAGGCCACGACGAACGCGCGACAGCCAGCCTGCCTTGGCCCACCGCGCCAGTATCTTGGCCGCAGGCGACGTAGGCAGGCGAAGAACCTCGGCCGCTTGCGCAACCGAAACCGTGCCCTTCGTCGCGCGTAATACCGCCGACAAGCGTTCACGGTCTGCTTTACCCAGGCCTTTAAGGGGTTCCATACCTGATATCCAATGTGTCGTAGTTCATCTCAATGAGAGAATATACGCGCACATAATATACTTTTTAGGCAAATTGAGCTATATGAAGTAAGTAATTGTTCATCTATTTAATGAATTATTACGTATTTTATACATGTATCTGTGCACAGCCGCCGCAGCATGGCCGGTTTGGATTTGCAAATAAATGCAAACCCAGGGTCAGCAAAATCGACCAACATAAACCTCGCGCTTGGCATGCTCTACCTAAATCCGCGCCACCGCCTCCGACATGGCCTTCTGCGGCCATACGCACTTCCCGTAAACCGTCGCCGGTCGTTCGTTGAGATGGCAAGACATCGCCAGGGGATCCAGGTCCATCACATTGGGCACCCGATACAACCACGCCTCCAGATCCTGCTTCGCCACGCGCAAGGAGCCCTGCACCGAGCGGTCGGTGGTCGTGTCGAAACGCATCGGCCCCAGCGCCAGTTCAACTTTCTTGATCTGCGCATCCGGACAGCCAAACATTGCGAGCGTCGCCAGATAGAGCGGGCGAAACCACTTGCCGCCCAACTCCGCGAAATCCGCTTTGCGCAGACCGGGCAGAAACAACACATAGCGCGTTGCATCGTGGCAAAACATCACGCACTGCCGCCGGTCTAGCGTAAATAGATGGCCGTGCCAACTGCCAAGCGGGCTGGTTTCCTCAAGCGGCGTTGACGAGACGTTGGGCAGTTTGGCGGCGAGTTTTTGGGAGCAGTGGAGGATCATGCCCGTTGCAGTACGTCGAGCCTGGCCCGTTAAATCGTTGACGCCATGGCGTCGACAATCGCCTGGATCAGCGGGCGCGGCGTGAAGTACTGGCCCGCGCCGGACTTGGTGTCCTGTGCGTTCTTCTCCAGCAGGCCCTCGTAGGCGTCGCCCTTCACGTCGGCGCTCATCGACACCCAGGTTTCCTTGTCGATCAGGTCCACGATCAGCCGGCGCAGCTTGGCCGGGTCCTGGAACTTGTTCTGCGACTTGGTGAAGATCAGGCCGAGCAGGCCTTTCTGCTTGCCCAGTTCCTCCAGCGTGTGGCGATAGTGGTCGAACAGCTCGTCGCCGTCCCGCTTCACCAGGCTGGGCCAGTCATAGCCGGCGAGCACCGGGCTGGCCTGGTTATAGGGCGGCCGGCTGCGCTCGTCGGCCATCTTCAGAAACAGCAGATAGGTGAGCTGCTCGACGTAGTCGCCGTAGCTCATGCCGTCGTCGCGCAGGACGTTGCAGTAGCTCCAGAGTTTTTGGACGATGGTTGATGTATTCATTTTCTATAACAATCTCTTATAGAGGCCACTTACTGGTGGAGCTTGTAAAGTCAGCTTGACTCAAGCCGATAAAGCTTATAGATTCGCGTTCGACCCTTCGCCTAAGGCTTTGGATCGTGGCCGCGCCTCAGTCGCCATAAGACTGGGGCTTTTTTATTTCTAACAGTGCTGATTCGCGCCGGATTTTGTCCAGGTATGCCTGATCAGCTGGGAAAGCGGTAACGAACTCAAATTCGTATCCCTCTTTCTCACAAGCCTGCAAAACTACAACGTAGTGTTCCTCAACCACGATCAGGGTTCTGCGCTTTCGCATACGCCCACGTGAATCTTTCCTGTGTTGTGCCCGCACCTCAATGGTCCCGGATGAGCCAGCTAGCGCCTCCTTTATCCAGAGCATTCTTTGTGCTCGCCGCATGGATAGAGGCACATCATGGATACCTGAGGAAAGCCGATAATTCGAAGCCTCCGAAAAGGCATGGTCAAAGTTAGGCGTGTGAAATTTCACACGTTTCCCTTGCCAGTCACGAATATCAGGTTCCTGTCCCTGCGCATCCTTTACATAGCACTCGACAAACAAACGCAAGAAAAACTCGCGTTGCTCGTTATCAGGGGCACCGGCGGGGTCCACCAAAGGCCACAACGTATCGGCCATGCTATCGGCCTTCGAAGTGGAAGATATTGAACTTTGTTTCTGACTTCGGCGTTGACGCGCCGATACTGCGTAAGCCCCCAGCTTTTGCCAAATCCGAACAGAATGCGAGTTTGATGGGGCTACCCTGCAGATCATTCCAAGCGTAACCGACCGCACCAATGAAAAGATCGCAAAGACCAATCAACGGCACGTTCTCGGAAGTGACCGGCTCAAGACAAGCAATGGCCGAGCGGCCACGCAGTCTGTTCGTCAGGACAGCGCGCAATTCCTTAAATCGGTGTTGTTCACGATTCTGCTGCCAATCAAGATAGATGGAATATGAATTTCCCGGCTGCAGCCAATGCACTAGAAGCTGGTAATACAGCTTGTAAAAACCCAACTCCGCATCGCCGGCATTGAACAACTCGTGATTCAGCTTGGTTCGATCCGCCACCAGCGCCCGAAAGCGCAAGCCCTCATGCTTTGCGAATAAATCGAGCAAGGCCCAGTAAAACGCCTGCCTGTTGGGTGACAACCGCTTCCACCCCAATTCGCCATGCGCTTTGTGTCGTGCCATCAGAACATGAATATCGTGAACCAGCTCCCGCTTGGCTTCCCTAGGGCATTGCAGCGCTCCAATCACCAGAAAACGCTGCCCCGGATCAGACGTATGCCGGCTTTCGTCACAATAAATGTTGTAATCGGTCATAGGGTGGTATGGGCGATAGTTGAAGAAGCGCGAACCCCGGTAAAGGCCCAGCTTAGAATCGACTGCCGCAGGCGCTCGGCGCGCCGGAGGTTGATCTCCACCTGCGCCTCGGCTTCGCGGCGGAAAGAAAGGTGACGGTCGACTTCGGTGACGATGCGGTTCTGTTCTGGCAGTGGTGGAAATGGGACTGGTATTTGCTCGATTCTGAATAAAGCAAGCTTTGCTTGTGTCGTCGCGATTGTGGAATCCGATATATGACCAATACCCCTTGGAGAAGACAGCCAGTAGACCAGATACATCGGTGCAACGTGTTCCAACTGGGTAATCTTTGCCGCATTCTCAGTGAGGTTTGCACCGCTCAGCTGCACCGGTACTTGCCCGACTAGGCCGATGGAACCCGCGATTGAAATGTAAATGTCATCAGAAGCGATCGTGTAACGTGCGATTTCTTTTTGCGTCTCTTCTTTCAAGTACTGCAGCTCTGAAGTTCTCACACCATAATTTTCAAAGTCCGTAACCCTGATATAGGGGTGCGGTGTTCTCTCTTCTGCATAGGCATGCCCTGCGGGAAGTCGCTTTCCACCTTTAATTGCGGCCAGCTGCCCTACAGTGGCCCACACCCACCCCTCTGGTAAATCGGGCAGGCCGGCGGTGTCGGGCGCGGCGGATTCTTTATATATGCCCTTGCCTTTCCACTGGCTGCGCCGGGTTTCTAGGATGCGTTGCAGGAGCTGGGCGCCGGCTTCGTAGCTGCGGCCTTCGCGGCGCGCGAGTTCAGATTCGGTTTCGACGAGGCGGCCTTCGACGGCGGCTTTGAGGACGGCGGCTTTGTAGCGCTTGAGGTTGGCCTTGACGCGCTTGAGGTTGGCGACGGCTTCGTCGAGGCGGGAGAATTGTTTTTCGATTTCCGCGACGATGCGTTTTTGTTGGTCCTTTGGTGGGAGCGGCAATGGAATTTCCGCGATGGATTTGGATGACAGGTGTTTCACTGTCACAGACGACGTCATGTCGTTGATGGCTTTGAGATAGCCCGGCAAGGCGTAATCGAGGAGCTTCGGATGGTAAATATCCGACTTCAGAATCACTCGGCATACCCGCTGGTTCAGGAGGCCGTCCGGCCCACGCCAACGCGCACAATTGAAGTCGCCATCCATCCCGATGAGCAGATCACTGGCCTTTACAACAAAGGCAGGATCGTAGTCACCGACGTAGTTGGTATCGGAATAGTCTGCGCCGACATCGCGAATCCGAATGAGCGGCATCCCTTCACTCTTGGTGAACTGGGATGACTTGAAGGAAAAACCGTTCTGAATGGTCGCAATTTCGCCAAGCAATACACGGCCCCAGGACTCGTGCTTTCCAAGCAGTGGGTTCTTGCTGTTTTCGACAATCTCAGCGACTGGAACTGTTAATGCCATAACTACGCCGCCAGGCTCTCGTTCAATTGTTCAATGAGGGCGTTCAGTTCATCCCCGAAGAGTTGATACACCTTGCCCAATCCGCCTTCCTGAGCGAAGGGTGCGTATTCGAAATCATCCGGCTCGATGCCGAGGTTGGCGGCGATGTGGTCGCGGATCATGTCCAGCCAGCGTCGCTGGTCTGAATTGAATTGCTTGCCTGCGCTTTCCTGCCCTGCCAACCATGCCTTGAAATTGGCGTTGACCCGCTCGGGGAAGGGCACGAGTTCGTTGTCCTGATGGATGGCGAAGCGCACCAGCGAAACCAGGTCGGTGAGGATGCGGCGGCCGCTGGCGCCTTTAACTTTGCTGGCTTCCAGCGCGGCGTAGGCCTGCCAGAGTTGGGATTCGTTCCACAGGTAGGGCGGCTTTTCGATGGCGTCGGCGAGTTCCTTTACCGCCTCGAAGGTGAGGCGCTGTTTGT
>DILD01000029.1:0-759 GCA_002424845.1 Thiobacillus denitrificans
AATGACCGGATGAAGATTCCCAGCCCGTGGCTTTGCTCGGCGGCCTGCGCAATGACTTCAGTGTGCGCCTTGATGGCGGGGATGGCCTCTTGTTCTTCCAGCGCGCTGGCAATGGCCTGCAGGCGCTCGCGCAGGGCGGCATAGTCGGGCAAGGCTTGCAGGATGGCCAACTGGGTGCGCAGCACCAGCAAGTCGAAGCGTTTGGCGTCTTCGTCATTGTCAAGCAAGGCCGTGGGCAGGTCTGCCACTTGCTGACTCAGTTCGGTGTGTGCATTAGCGTCGAGCTTGTGCCAGGATTCCAGCTTGGCGAAGCGCTCCACCCATTTGCGCCTGGGTCGCACCACAAAGTTGTCCAGGTTCATGGCCGCCACCTGCTGGTGCAAAAAGCCAGCCAGTTCATCGCGCAACTGCGCATCGTCCAAGGGGTCGCCCAGCTTGAGCCGGGTCTCGCCAACGTGGGAACCCACGCCCTGCTTGTTCGGCATGCCGCTGACTGGCACCTCGAAGTTCTTGACATCCAGTTGCCAGCCGGCTTCCTTGAGCAGCAGGTCGATGAAGTAGTCGCGGGTTTCAGACTCGGAATAGTCGTGCGTGTCGGGCTGGGTGGTGTTGGCCTGCTTGGCGGCTGCCACCTCCAAGCGCAGTTGTTGCAACTCATCGTCCAGCGCGGCCTTGGCTGGCAGCAGCACCGAGAGTTTTTCGTCGCTGGCTTTGAGTTGGGTTTCCAGTTCTTGCAGTTGCTCAATCGACTGGGCCGGG
>DILD01000029.1:794-952 GCA_002424845.1 Thiobacillus denitrificans
AAGCGCAGGTCTGGCGCCGGGCGCGCCCGCTGGCCATACGTGCGGGCCAGCCAGTAGCAAAAGTGGAACAGCTCGCGGGTGGCGGTGACGGCATCGGTGCGCAGGACGATGCGGGTGCTGTGCACCGCCATATTGCCCAGGTCCTTGATGAGCTTGGC
>DILD01000029.1:1002-3669 GCA_002424845.1 Thiobacillus denitrificans
TGGTCCTGGTACGGCAGGCGCAGGGCCGGGTCGTGCTTGTAGAGCCAGTCCACCGCCAGCTCCAGCGTGCGCCGGGCGTAAAAACAGGAGGTGCGCGCATCGGTGTTCGCCATCCCTTCGGCCTTGCTGGCCGCACCAAAAAGGGTGGACCATTCAGACTGGATGACGGCGAAGTTGCTCATGGGTTAGCGCTTGTTGGCATCGTCTCGGCTCAATGGCCTGAAGTCCGCGACCTGCGCCGGATTTCGCATCAATTCACCCAGAGGTGACTGGCTTAACGTCGGAGCCGTTGAAAGAATCAGCGCAGCAACCCGTGCTCGCAAGTCGGGCAGGTCGGTGTAAATCGTTTTCCAGACCACCTCAAAATCAATTTTGAAATACCCATGCGCAAGCGCATTGCGCATTTCATAGGCGAAATTAAGCGGCACATCAGGGTGCTGGCGAACAAAATCAGGGTAGTGCTTTTTGATATTGTTTGACGCTTCACCAATGACTTCAAAGTTGCGAATCACGGCGTCCTGTGTTTTCTCGTCTTGGAGGAAGGTCAACTCGACCATGTCATCCACGTAACGATGAACCCGGTCAATCGCCTGAACAATATGCCCCAGATACTCGGGCAGGCGCAGGATGTCAGATTTGCTCATACTGGTGTTGCCTCCTGCAAAACAACGGACTTGAAATGATTGGGCAGGGCGCGCGGCGTCAGCACATCGACCGGAATGCCCAGCAATTGTTTGAGTTCGTACCGGATGGCACCAATGTCCATCATCGTGGTCTCGCTGGTGGGGTCCACCAACAGGTCGAGGTCGCTGTCTTCGGTGTCGTCACCGTGAACCACCGAGCCGAACACGCGCACATTGGTGACGCGGTGGCGCAGCGCGATGGTGCGGATGGCTTCGCGGTGGATTTGCAGGGCTAAGGATGGGCGCATTCAGCGTTCCCCTTCCATGACGACAGGCCTTTGCCGTTGCCTGTACTTTCGCGCCTGAACTGACCAGACAACGGACAGGCTCATGAAGCAGCGCGCGCCGCTTGCCTTGCCTGCTGTACCGCCTTCAGCGCGTCGCACATGACATCGGTATGCGCCAGCGTGGCACCGGCTACGAATTCTGCATCGGCCTGAGCGTTTTCCTGGATGCTGAGTTCTACCGCGTCAAAACCGTCACGCAGCACAAAGCGCAACATGGCCGCAGGGCTGCGCCCTGACGCCTGTGCCAGTCGGCTGATTCGGGTTTGAGCGACTTTTGGCGGTTGAATTTCAGTGGTGGTCATGGCAGTGCTCCAAAGCGGTGGGTATCCTAGCCGATTCTTGATGTGTAGGCCACCTGGTGCCTGGCCTGGGGACTTGCGAGGCTGGGTAGCCATTCAAAGCTCACCAGCGAAAGCGCGGTGTTGGAGGGAGGCGAAGAGGGTGTCGATTTCACAAAGCGATTGCTTATGGCTGTTTTTCATTTTCTGCACCGTTGAAAGTCGTGTTGCAAACTCGTCTTGAGCACTGACTGGTGGCACCGGAATGAGCAGTTCCTCTGCTTGGGCTTTTGTAATTGCCTCACGGGTTGCACCAGCGCCACCGATTTGTAAGAGCCTCGTTTTCATTTGTGGATTCAGCAACAGGCGTTCAAGATACAAACGATTTAGCGTTGGCTTAGGCCCCACCACCCGTTCCAGCGTGTCGGGCATGCGGCCGAGTCGGCGCGGGAAGTTGGGGTCGGCCAAGCTGTCAACCTGATCGGACACATGGCAAGTGCAGCTTCAGCCCGCTCAATTCACAACGACTTTACGCAGCAACACCTCGATGCGGTCGTAGTTGATACAACCGTCCCGGTGCACGGGTGAAACCACCATTTCAAACATGGCACGGCCACCCAAGGGGACATCGGCCACAGGCGAGCTCAGGTCACGGAAGGACTGCTTGCCGCCACTGAAAAAATTGAAATCGATGACGGTGCGACGGCTCAGAATCTGGCTTGAATCATTGTTCAGCGTGCCTGAAACAAAGGCGTAGCAGCTCACGTTATTGACAGCAGAAATTTTGCGCTCGATCTGGTAATTGACGCTGACGCCCCCTCCCAACTCAACATGGTGTTTTTCCAGCATGGGGGTCGGCACAGGGCGAGGCACTTCAACGGGTCGGGTGGTACAAGCGACGATCGTCATCGCGAGCAAGGCGAGGCTGCCCCCTTCTTTAAGTCGGCCGAAAAGCGAAAGTTTCATGCTCATGATGTTCCCGTTCAACCAAGCGCCCGGCTCACTTGACCACAAGCACCGGCACCGTGGACAGCTTTACCACCTTGGTGGCGACCGAGCCCATGAGCAGGCCGGCGACACTGCCCAGGCCGCGCGCGCCCATGATGATCAGGCGGCAGCCTTTGTCAGTGGCGAATTCGATCAGGGTCGGCGCGGTCTCGCCCATCATGATGTGGGCCGAGTAGGCCAGCCCGGCAGCGTCGAGCTTTTGCCGGGCTTGCGCCAGCGCGGCGGCGCCCGTTTCGCGGTGGAAGTCTTCCACCACTTTTTCGTCGATGAAACGGGTGATGTCGCTTGACAGCGGTGCCTGCACATTGACCAGAAACAGTTGCGGCGGGGTCGCCCGGCTGGCGGTCTCGGTGATGACGTAGTCGATGACTTTGAGCGACGGTTCCGAGCCGTCAACGGCGATGAGCCAGG
>DILD01000029.1:3721-3984 GCA_002424845.1 Thiobacillus denitrificans
CGGCTGCCCAGCCATTTGCCCACCAGCACCACCAGCAGCGCGCCTGTGGCGGCGAAAACCTGGCTGGCGTAGGGCACGCTGGCGGCCACCGCGGGCGGCATGGCCGGGTCGGTCAGCAGCATGCCGCCGGCGATCCAGCCCAGCAGCGCAGCGCCCAGCGTGATCACGATGGGGAAGCGGTCCATCAGGGTCAGCACCAGCTTGCTGCCCCAGACCACGATCGGGATCGACACCAGAATGCCGAAGCTGACCAGCACCATGGA
>DILD01000029.1:4079-15060 GCA_002424845.1 Thiobacillus denitrificans
TGTTCATCATCATGCTCGGGCAGCAGCAGCTTGATGCCGATCCACAGCAACAGCAGCGCACCGACGATCTTGAGGTAAGGCAGGGCCAGCAGTTGCAGGGCAAAGAAAATCATCACCACGCGCAGGCCGATGGCGCCGATCACACCCCAGAAGATGCCTTGTCGGCGTTGTTCAGGCGGCAGTTTGCGGCAGGCCAGGGCAATGACCACGGCATTGTCGCCACCGAGCATGATGTCGATGGCGATGATCTGGAGCACCGCGATCCAGAACAGGGAAGAGCTGATTTCAGGCATGGCGAAAAACGTTTGGCAAAGATGAATGGTACCCAACTTTCAGAACCGACTGAAACACCAGCGCACGGTGTACAGTCAGCTGTGCCAACTCACCATTCAACGCCATGACAAACGCCCTGTGGTTTTTACTGGTGGGCGGTCTGTTGCTCACCCGGGGCCTGACCGCCGCCCTGTTCAAAAACCTGCCCGTGACGCCGGCCATTGTCTATCTGGGCGTGGGTTTGCTGGTCGGGCCAACGGTGTTTGGCTTCTTTCACTTCAATCCGCTCAAGGAATCTGCACTGATGGAAGTGTTGACCGAAGTGGTGGTGCTGATCTCGCTTTTTTCTGCCGGCGTCAAGATGCCGGTGCCGGTCAACCTGACGCGCTGGCGCGCCCCGATTTTGCTGGCTTCGGTGTCGATGGTGGCGAGTGTCGGGCTGATCGCGGCCTTTGCCTGTTACGCCTTGGGCCTGCCCCTGGGTGCCGGTATTTTGTTGGGCGCCATCCTGTCGCCCACCGACCCGGTGTTGGCCACCGATGTGCAGACCCGTCACCCCGGGGACCGCGACCAACTGCGTTTCACCCTGACCTGCGAGGCCGGCATGAACGACGGCAGCGCTTTTCCGTTTGTCATGCTGGGCTTGGGCCTGCTCGGGCTGCACGAGCTGGGTGACTCCGGCCTGCGCTGGGTGCTGGTCGATGTGCTGTGGGCCACGGTTGCGGCAATCGCCATCGGGGTGATGTCCGGCGCCGCACTGGCCTATGTGGCACGGAAGCTGCGCGGTCATCCCCCCCGGCACAAGCTGATGGACGACTTCCTCGGACTCGGGCTGATCGGCGTGGCTTACGGCCTGAGCGTGCTGGTCGATGCGTGGGGATTTCTGGCGGTATTTTTCGCTGCCGTCGCGCTGCGCCAGACCGAACTTAAACTCGCCGCCGCCGATCGGGATCGGCCGGGTCAGACACAAACCGGCCGGGGCGAAGTGGAAGTGGAAGTGGCAAGTGAAATTCCGGATAACGCGCCCGAACCGACCGTCAGCGAAGGATCGCTGGTATTCAAGGAACATCTGGAACGGCTGTCGGAATTGATGCTCATTCTGTTGATCGGCGGCACGCTGTATCTCGATTCCTGGAGCTGGCGGGCGGTGGGGCTGGCACTGTTTTTGTTCATGGTGGCGCGCCCGCTCAGCGTGCTCGCCGGCCTGCTGGGCACGCGCACGTCATGGCCGATACGCGGCATGGTGGGCTGGTTCGGCGTGCGCGGCATCGGTTCGCTGTACTACCTGATGTATGCCATCCAGCATGGTCTCCCCGAAGATCTGGCCCTGGAACTGATCCAGCTGACGCTGATTGCGGTGACACTTTCGATTCTCGTCCACGGCACCAGCGCCAAGCCGCTGATGCGACGCTTTCTGCGTTATCGCAGGCATCTGCCAACGGCATAAGCATGCTCCCAGTAGCCATGCCATACAGAATGTGCTGAGCCAGACGAACCGTCTTGCGCTTTCATCGAGACGTTCTATAAAAACTGTCCGGCGGTCGCCACGTCATCCCTCTACAGTCTGTCCCGGTGTGAGGTGCGCACGTGGCATAAGGCCGCCTGCGACAGAGGGCGCTCGACTGGCCATTACGCCCGCCAGCCCCAGAAACCAAGGAGCTTGAAATGAACACGGATATCGATGAAGGCAACAGAAATCAGTTCAAGGGCACGATGAACGATGAAGTCCTCCCGCGCAGGGTGGTGCTGCGCGGCGCGCTGGCGATGGGGTGTGGCCTGTTGCTGCCAGCTGCACTGTTTGGATGTGATTCGAAGAAAGGCGAAAACTCAAGCGGTGCCGCCCCGGCCGGCTCTCCAACCCCCAGCCCAGACGCTGCCGCCCCGTCGCAGACCGGAAAAATGACACAGACAAGCGTGCAGTACCAGACTCAGCCGAAGAACGGGCAGAAGTGCGACGGATGCCTGCATTTCATCGCCGGGTCGAATAGCTGCAAGCTGGTCGAAGGCCAGATCAGCCCCGATGGCTGGTGCACCCAATGGTTCCAGAAGGCCTGAGTTGATGCCTCATCAGGCTTGCCCCCCATGGCAGTACGGGCCACCCGATACCACGCCGAGGCCTTCGCGAAGACCCCGCTGCGTACGTCACCGTACAGACTGCGCCTGGGTCTGCAACTAGTCTTAAACTCTAATCGGGGAGCTTCTTTCGAAGTTGTCGGGACGGTCGTTACCCCCGCAGCCTGAGGCTGCACGAGGTGCACAGGTGACGAGAAACCGGCTGCAACAAAGGATGATGACTGGCGATTCCGCCCGTTGCCCCCCTAACCGAAGGAGATTGAAATGGACTGGAATATCGTGGAAGGCAACTGGAAGCAGTTCAAGGGCAAGGTAAAAACACAATGGGGCAAGTTGACCGACGATCACCTCGACGTGATTGCAGGCAAGCGCGATCAACTGGCGGGCAAGATCCAGGAGTCCTATGGCATCACGAAGGACGAAGCCGAGAAGCAGATCAAGGACTTTGAAGAACGCAACAAGGACGTTAGCCACTAGTGTTCCGCCTAACCCTGACCCTGACGCTGCGCGTGACGCAGCGTCAGGGTCGTCCGGGGCAGACGCTTTCTTGAAAGCCCATTTCATGCCGCGCTACCGCCGCTTTATTTCGCGCTGCAAATCAAATCAAAGGACTGCGGCGGCATCCCCTGCTGGTGCGGGATACGTGGTGAGCAACGCATTGCGTGGAAACTCCTTGGTTTGGCTGACCAGCCTGTGGCTCGTCGGAATCGCGTTTTGCAGCGCGGGGCTGGCCTTGGCCTCCGTGCCGGATACGCAATCCGCTGCCGCACTCCACGCCAAATACGCGTCCCTGGGTGAGCGACTCCATCACAACCCGTTTCGGCGAGCGCTGGCCCTCGACTCGTCCGAGTCGTCAAACGACCTGGAAGGCGACATCTACGCCCTGGTCGATTATCCGTTTTCCACCGTCAGTACCGCGCTCAAAGGTGCGGAGGACTGGTGTGACGTCCTGATCCTGCATATCAATACCAAATACTGCCATGCCAAGACCGACAAGACCCGCACGGCTCTGACTGTCTACATCGGCAAGAAAACCCCGCAGCCTTTCAAGAATGCCCATCCCATCGAGTTTTCCTATCGCGTCACCGCGGCGAAAGCGGATTACCTGGAGATCCAGCTCGATGCGCGGAAGGGCCCGCTGAGCACGCGCGACTATCTCATCCAGCTGCAGGCGGTGCCGATTGGCAACGACCAGACCTTTCTGCACCTGACCTATTCGTATGCTTACGGCATGGCAGGGCGGCTTGCCATGAAAACCTACCTCGCGACCATTGGCAGCGGCAAGGTGGGGTTCACCCAGACCGGCAGGCCCGCCGAATATATCGGGGGCATGCGCGGCCTGGCGGAACGCAACACCATGCGCTATTACCTCGCCATCGACGCCTATCTTGGCGCATTGGCCACACCGCCGCCTTTGCAGCTCCAGAAACGCCTGCATGGCTGGTTTACCGCCACCGAACAATATCCCCGCCAATTGCGCGAACTCGACCGGGCGGCCTATTTAGACATGAAGCGGCACGAGTATCTGCGTCAGCAGACCACGCAATAAGGTGTACTCAATGAAGTCCGCTCACAAAGTGCAGGGCCGCCAACCAGAAAAATCCGGCATTCGTCGGCAAAGCGAATTGTCAAACGGGCAATCCGGCGTGAATCAAGCCGGATTGCCCGAATAAGCGATCGTCAGCGTGCGGGTTCCGCCACGAAAATCTCGACGCGACGGTTCTTCGCACGACCTTCTACCGTATTGTTGCTGGCGATCGGTTCGCGCGAACCGCGGCCATTGATGAGGATGCGATTTGTCGCCACCCCGCGGGCAACGAGGTAATCGCGCGTCGAGGCGGCGCGATTGATCGAAAGCGGATCATTGATTGCATCCGAGCCGGTACTGTCCGTGTGGCCGATGATGGTCACTGTCGTCACCGGATTCTGATTCAGGGTGATGGCGAAGCGATCAAGGATCGGGCGCAGGTTCGGCTTGATGTCATAACGGTTGATGTCAAACGAAACATCGCTCGGGATGTCCAGCTTGAGCTGGTTGTCGGCGGTCTGGCTTACGCTCACGCCGGTTCCCTGGGTGGCTTGTTCCATCGCTGCCTTCTGTTCCTCCATATGCTTCGACCACAGATAACCGCCACCCGCACCCACTGCCGCGCCGATAGCCGCGCCGGTCGCAGTGCGTTTGCCGCCCCCGCCGCCTGTCGCACTGCCAATTATCGCCCCGGTAACTGCGCCGATCCCCGCACCTGTGCTGGTGGTTTTTTGAGTTTCGGTCATGTTGGCGCAACCGCCGAGACCCAATGCAATGACGCTAAAAGAAGCAATGATTTTTTTCATGGGAAAACTCCAGTTCTGTTCAAGATGTTTCACTGTGGAAAATATGCGGGTTTGAGCATCCCGCTTGACTAGACCCCTGCTCGGCATCAGCAACAAACGAACAGCGGGCCATGACACGGACAACATAATTGGGGTGAGAATCAGGTTTCACAGCCAGTACTCCCAGATCCGGGCGAACCACTCCTTGAGACGCAGGTCGAGCGAACGGCTGCGCCACTGCTCGAGTGTGATCGCGTCGGACGCCGCGAGATCCTTGTCGAACATCGCCTGCACCTGATTCCCGAAATCCGGGCCCAGCACCACGGCGTTCAGTTCATAGTTATGCAGAAAACTGCGCCAATCGAGATTGGTCGAACCGACCGTAGCCCAGACGCCATCGATCAGCGCGGTCTTGGAATGCAGGATCACGCCGCGCCGCTCGTGGATTTTCACCCCCGCCCGCAGCAGCCGGTCGTAGTAGTTGCGCCCGGCGTGGAACACCAGCCAGGAGTCGGTCTGGCTGGGCAGAATCAGGGTGACGTTGACGCCGCGCCGGACGGCCGCTTCGAGTGCGTCGAGCAGTTGTGGGTCGGGGGCGAAATACGCGTTGGTGATGTTCACGCTGACTTCCGAACTGGCAATGGCCGAGAGCAGCGTGGCATAGATCAGGCTGAAGGCATCGTCGGGCGAACTGCCGATCGCGCGCACCAGGTGCGGGCCCGCGTGCTCAGGAGGCGGAAAGTAGTTTTTCCCGGACAACGGCTCGCCCTTCTGCTTTTCCCAGGTCGCGAGAAACAGCTTCTGGAACTCGGCCACCACCGGCCCCTGCAGTTGCAGGTCGGTATCGCGCCAGGCCAGGGCAGGGTCGGACTCCGTATCGGGCTTCTTCGCCCGCGAACCATGGCCGAACGATCCGCCTGAGTAGACGCTGCTGATGTTGATGCCGCCGAGAAACGCGGTGTGTCCGTCGACGATCAGCAGCTTGCGATGGTCGCGCTGATTCAACGCCCATTCCTTGGGCGTCAACAAGGGGTTGATGGGGTTGAATTCGAGCACCTGGACGCCACTGTCGGTCAGCTGCCGGAAGAATTCCACCGGGGTGCCGAGGGTGCCGACGCTGTCACGGATGAGGTTGACCTGCACGCCCTCCGCCTGCCTGGCGATCAATGCCTCGGCAAAGCGCTGGCCGACTTCGTCGTCGTCGAGGATGTAGGTTTCCATGTTGATGTGGTCGCGTGCCGTCAGGATGGCTGCGTACATCGCCTGATAGGTGGCCGGGCCATCCTGCAGCAAGCGCACCTGATTGCCGACGGTCAGCGGAGTGCCGACGATGGCCTCTTCGCGCGCCAGATGGTGGTCGAAGATGCCGGTGTCCTGGCTGCGGTCTTCCAGCCGATCGAGGATCGCCTTGCTGCGCACGGCCGATAATTCACCGTGAGCCCCTTCCAGTTGCACCGGCGGGCCGGGGCGCCTCGTCAGGTCGGGCACGATGGTCGGCAGGCTGCTGCAACCGGCCAGACCAATCAGAAACGCGGCCGGCCAATGCTGCAGCAGCCGCCAGCACGCCGATTTCAGAGTCTTTGAAGCCATCCATCCTCCATCAGTCTGGCGTGTATACGGGGCCAAACCAGCCGAACCAGCACGCGCCCCCTTCAACGACAGCAGGATGACGACGCCCCCATCAGCACAGGAAGGGTATGAGGATTCAGTTCGCCGGAGTCTCGGCAGGCACCACGATCACCGTCGTGCCTTCTCCGGTCTTGCCGGTTTCGCCCTGGACGCCTTCGGCACCCTGATACCCGGTAGCGCCCTGGCTGCCGGTAGCACCCTGGACGCCTTCGGCACCCTGATATCCGGTGGCGCCCTGGCTGCCCGTCTCACCCTGGCTGCCGGTGGCACCCTGCGGACCCGGAGGGCCGGGTTCCGCAGCGGGCACATTAACCACGGTCGGCTTGTCACAAGCGGCCAGACTCAGCGTTGCGAGCAGTGCGGAAATCAATAACGTACGGTTCATGGTAGATCCTTTGGAAATGGGCAATCGTGGCGCGGAGGACTTTAGTGCCGTCCGCGGGCAAACCGGCTCGACCTGAAACTGAAAATCGCATCCGGAAGATTGTCAGCGTAGGCGAACGCCGTGCACCGTTCAGTGCGCTGGCGAACATTGGAGGCAATCTTTCGGAAGGATGGCTATGTGCGTTCCCGAACGGACGCCGACTCGATAGCGCGCCATATTGATCGTCCGGACATGTCGAGCGCGAGACCCAATCTCCGATTCCGCAAGGCTTCCGGCTCGCATCCATTCATCATGGGGACTTTAATATGAAACGCTTATTCTTCGCGGCAGCGCTGGCCGCCGCCACCCTTCCGGCACTCGCGGTCGACGTCGGGGTGTCCGTCAACATCGGCCAACCCGGTTTCTACGGCCCGATCGACATCAGCGGCTATCCGGCTCCGCAACTGATCTACCCTACGCCGCGCGTCATGTATCGATCCGCCCTGAATCGCCCGCCGATCTACATGAACGTCCCCCCGGGCCACGCCAGAAACTGGCGCAAACACTGCCGCGCATACAACGCCTGCGGCGAACGGGTCTACTTTGTGCAGAACAACTGGTACGAACGCGAATACGTACCGCATTACCAGCAACGGCATGACGCTCGCAAGGATAACCGCCAGGATGGTGATCGCGGCAAGCGGAACGGCAACCCTGGAAACGATCGCGGCAATGATCAAGACAAGGGCCGTGGCCGCTGAGGTTTGGGTGTCGCCGCAGGTAAAGGCTTTCGTGTGATCCGTTCCGTATCCATGAGGTTTTTACCTTCTCGCAGCTTACCGGGAATGACGTGCTGTAACGGCATGCAGCCGCATTTCATTATGTGCGCCACCGTACCGACCCCATCAGAAGGTATGACTACACTGGTTTGAGGTTCCGGTACGGCGTCATGTAGTGATCCTTCAGGCCTCGCCTGCTTGGGCTTGCCCACAGAAATACCGGATCAGGCAGTCCCCGTTCAACTTACTTCTGGAGTCAACCATGAATCAATTCAACAAAATACTTTCCGCACTTTTCCTGGCCGTTACGCTGGGATCTGTTGTCGGGTGCGCGGCGACATCCCAGCATCAGGCGACTGGTGAGTATGTAGACGATGCCGTCATCACCACCAAGGTGAAAGCAGCCTTGGTCAATGAT
The DNA here is from genome assembly GCA_002424845.1 of Thiobacillus denitrificans. Classification (GTDB taxonomy): domain Bacteria; phylum Pseudomonadota; class Gammaproteobacteria; order Burkholderiales; family Thiobacillaceae; genus Thiobacillus; species Thiobacillus denitrificans_F. The sequence continues at coordinate 11,929 of DILD01000029.1, forward strand.
CCCCTGACCAAGGCTTATGAGATCAACGTCGAGACCTTCAAGAGTGTGGTTCAATTGAGTGGTTTCGTGCGCTCACAGGATGCGGCGAACAGGGCGATCCAGTTGGCACGCGGCGTCAAGGGCGTGGTCTCCGTCAAGAACGACATGCGGCTCAAGTAAGCGATCACTGACTGCGGGCCGCTGACGGATGCGACATCCGGCAGCGGCTGTTTTGTTCTACCCCCGGACTGATCGGCTTGAAGAAATCATTCTGTCGGGTAATTTGCAATGAGGTCAGGAATGACTAGCTTTAATAGTGAGTGGCTTCGTTATATCAGTGAACCATTTCCTAATCACGTAAAGGGAGAATATCCATGAGCACTAAAAATCTATCCGCCGAAACAAGCCCGGCTGACGTCACGAAAGCGCAGTTAATCCATGATTTCAAGGTAGTCGTGGCCGATGCGGAAGCTCTGCTGAAGGCCACAGCCGGGCAGGGGGGTGAGGCGATGGCATCAGCGCGCGCCAAGGTGCTTGAGTCGCTTGAGACGGCAAAAGCAAAAATGATCGATGCCGAGCAAGCGCTGCTGGTCAAAACCAAAGCCGCCGCCAAAGCGACGGATGAATATGTCCACGTGCATCCCTGGCAGTCCATCGGCATCGCCGCAGCAGTCGGAGTGGTAGTCGGCCTGCTGATCGGACGGCGTTAATCCGACGATGGCGGGGGAATCGCAAGCGACATCAGGGGGACTGTTTGATTCCCTGAAAACCTTGTCAGTTAGCCTGGTCGGTATTTTTCACACGCGTCTTGAGCTTTTGTCCAATGACATCGCCGAAGAGCGTGAGCATCTGATCACGCTGCTGGTGCTGGTGCAGCTTGCGCTATTTTTCCTGGGCGTGGGCGTGGTGCTGTTGGCGCTGCTGGTTGTGGTCGCCTTCTGGGAGACGCACCGACTCCTGGCGCTGGGTAGTGTGACCGGGGGGTTTCTGCTGGCCAGCGCCGGCGCGGCGTGGCTTGCCCTGCACAAAACCCGAACCCGGCCACGGCTGTTCGAAGCCAGTCTGGCTGAGTTGTCCAAGGACCGGCAGCACCTCACTTCCGGATCATGAACAAAAAGCTGACCCGTTTGGCCGAACGTCGCGGCCTGCTGATTGCGCAGGCCGAAGCGCAGCGAGCCGCGCTGACAATCAACATTGCGCCGTGGCGTTCGCATCTGGCGCTGGCCGACAAGGGAATAGCAGCGGTTCGCTACATCAGGAGCCGCCCCGCATTGATAGTGGGCGCCGCGCTGCTGATAGCGGTCTTGCGTCCACGACGCGCCGGCACATGGCTGCAGCGCGGATGGCTGGCATGGCAGATCGGGCGCAGGCTGCGCGGGCGCTGAGCGGCCGGCGCAGGCTACATACCCAAATACGACAAAGTGATGGCGGGCAGTTCCCGCATCGATCCGTGGCTTGCCTCTGGCCGATTCAAAACTCAGGCAAGCCGACAATCACCGGTTTTCAGGGGGCCTCTTTGGCTTAAAAGGCCACCGCAGGAGCAAGCTCGGCCTGGAATCCCCCATCAAGTCTGTTCCCACGGCAACCCCTCAAACCGCCAGCCGTTTTTCGTGCTGCGATGGTGCGACTCGTCCATGTCGCCTTCGAATCCGTGCAACACGTTGTACACCTCGGGAAAACCGTATTTTTCCAGGTAACGCCCCGCCTCGACCGATCGTCGACCGGAGCGGCAGATCAGCACCACCGGACGGTTGGCCGAAGCGGCCTTACGCGAATGGCCGAGAAAGTCCGGGTTGACGTCCCAGTCGGGGCCGTCCTGCCAGGCGATGTGGATCGCTCCCACCGGATGACCGACAAACAGGTATTCGATTTCCGAGCGGCAATCGATGAAGACAGCTTCGGGACGGGACTGCAGGAAGGCCAGGGCTTCGGCGGGTTCGAGATGTTTCATGGCAAGCACCGGGTAGACTCGATACCTGCACCATAGCACCCCCGGCACGCCTCGCGCCAACCGATATAATGCGCAATTGCCCTGCTGCCGTTTTCTACGCTCCCTGCCATGTCCCGCACCGCCCTGCTGAATTCCCTGCTCACCCAGCGCATCCTGGTTCTCGACGGCGCGATGGGGACGATGATCCAGTCCTACAAGCTTGATGAGGCAGACTATCGCGGCAAGCGTTTCGCCGATTTCGCGCACGACCTCAAGGGCAACAACGATCTGTTGTGCCTGACACAGCCGCACATCATCAAGGAAGTCCACGCCAAGTATCTGGCCGCGGGCGCCGACATCCTCGAGACCAACAGCTTCAACGCCACCTCGATTTCCATGGCGGACTACCACATGGAACATCTGGTGCCGGAGCTCAATTTCGCCGCCGCCCGGCTGGCGCGCGAGGCCGCCGACGAGGCGACCGCGCAAAATCCGGACAAGCCGCGTTTCGTTGCCGGCGTGCTGGGACCCACCTCGCGCACCGCGACCATTTCGCCTGACGTGAACGACCCCGGCTTCCGCAATGTCACGTTCGACCAGCTGCGGGTGGCCTATCTGGAAGCGATCGACGGCCTGGTAAAGGGCGGCGCCGACATCCTGATGGTCGAGACGATTTTCGACACGCTGAACGCCAAGGCCGCGCTGTTCGCGATCGAGGAATACTTCGAGGCCAACCAGATGGGCTTGCCGGTGATGATCTCCGGCACCATCACCGACGCCTCCGGCCGCACGCTGTCGGGCCAGACCGGCGAGGCCTTCTGGAACTCAGTGCGCCACACCCGGCCTTTATCCATTGGTCTGAACTGCGCGCTCGGTCCCGACCTGCTGCGCCAGTACGTCGAAGAGCTCTCCAACAAGGCCGATGTGTTCGTCTCTGCTCACCCCAACGCCGGCCTGCCGAACGCCTTCGGCGAATACGACATGGACGGCACCGAGATGGCGGTCCACATCGGCGAATGGGCACGTTCAGGCTTGCTGAACATCGTCGGCGGCTGCTGCGGCACTTCGCCGGCGCACATCGCAGCCATCGCCAAGGCGGTCGAAGGCGTGGTGCCGCGTGTACCGCCGGTACTGGAGCCGGCGATGCGCCTGTCGGGGCTGGAGCCGTTCAACGTCGGCAAGGATTCGCTGTTCGTCAACGTCGGCGAGCGCACCAACGTCAC
>DILD01000067.1 GCA_002424845.1 Thiobacillus denitrificans
CACAAAGTCACCCCGATTCATGCTGTCCAGCCATCTATATCGGACAAGGCTTGATCCATGAGATCCATGATTTCCACGTCTGCCATGTCAGCCTGGGCGGCCAGTTTTGACTGGCGTCGGCACTCTGCGGCAAAGCCTGGCCGCCTTGTATCCGGAACCCAGATTTGGATGGGACGAAGCCCGGCCATGCGTAGCGCATCACGCCGCTTTTGTACTCGTGCAGAAACAGGGGTGACCATAATTAAAGCTTCCTCGTTTAGAGCGTTACATGTGTAGCACGGAACACGCAAAACGTTACATGCAACAGTTTGGCGGTCAGGGGCGGGCGATACCTGCTTATTCCGCTTCCCTCAAGGTCTTTTGAATGATGTCCTGGGCGAAGCCACGACTCAGCCCGCGTAGGGCGCAATAACCGCAGGGCATTGCGCCGTATGTCTGACAAAGGCCTCCTTCGGGAGGCTTCTTCTATTGGGCCGTTGGAATCAATCGCTTCAGCTTATAACGCACTCATACCAAAATGATGCTGTCGCTGTACCGGCTGACGGTGGCATCGTGGGTCAACAGCCTGAGCGGTTCGGCAAGCGCCTGCGCCACCAGCAGGCGGTCGAAAGGGTCTGTGTGATGGGGGGGCAGGGTTTCGAGCATGGCAATGTGCGCATTGACAATGGGGAGCTCGATGTAGCCCGCTGCCTGGAAATGGGCGGTGGCTTGTGTAGCCGATACCGGCATGCCGCCCCGGCCGAGCATGTGCTTGATGGCGATTTCCCACAGCGATGCGGTGCTGACGTGAATACTGTTTGCGGGATCAAGGATCAGGCTGCGGGCGTGGGCAGCCAGTTGCGGCGAATCGGTGATGGCCCAGAGCGCAATGTGCGTGTCGAGTAGCAGACGCACGTCATGCTCCGATCATCAAGTGGAGGATGTCTTCATTATGCGCGTCAATGTCGACCGGCACTTCGAATTGTCCAGCCGCGATGCCGATGCGCTTGGCAGCGTCGGTTTGAGACACGGGAACCAGACGGGCGACAGGTTGGCCGTGACGGGCGATGGTGATTTCGGTTTCGACGCCACTGGCGATTTGTTCGATGAGTCCGGATAAATGGGTTTTGGCGTTGAACAGGCTGACGGTTTGCATGAAAACCTCCTTGATTCTGGTTAAACTAGTATAACCAATAAAACCTGTCTTTTGTCACATCACGTCGTGGCCTGCGCGTTGGCGCGATAGCTCGACCGGCGACAGGGTTCAATTCGATATAACGCTGGCAGGCATACGGCGAAACGCCGCCAGCACGCCGTTATGGAATCCATCTTCATTATTGGTCTTGTTTATGAACCATTTCTCGCCGGGTTTCGGCGGCTAACGATCAATCCACCCCACCGATTGCCCACCGGATCACCTCGGGCGTGAAGCCCCTGCTTTGCAGAAAGCGAATCTGCTTCGCTTTCTCTGCAGCATTGGCGGGCGCTAAGCCAAATTTCTTGTTCCACACTTCTCTTGCGCGATCGATTTCGCTGTCGCGGTTGTCGCCCAGTACGGCTTCGATGACGGCGTCCGCTACGCCGCGCTGGCGCAGGTCGTAGGCGAGCTTGACGCTGCCGGCGCGGGCACGGTGATCGGCGACGTAGCTTTCGGCGAAGCGCTGGTCGGACAACCAGTTTCTGGCTTCGAAGTCATCAAGCAGAACGGCAATGTCGTCGCGGGCGAAACCGGCGTGCGCCAGCTTGCGGACAAGCTCGGCGCGAGTGTGCTCGCGCCGGGCCAGCAGGCGCAGGGCGCGTTCGCGCAGATCGCCGGGCTCAGTCGTCGAGTTCGGCTTCATTTCCGGCCGCGGCCATGGGGTTGTTGACGCCGACGGCGGCACGCACCTTCGCCTCGATTTCCTGGGCGATTTCCGGGTGCTCTTTCAGGTATTCGCGTGCGTTGTCCTTGCCCTGGCCGATTTTTTCGCCGCTGTAGGCGTACCAGGCCCCGGATTTGTCGACGATTTTGTGGACCACGCCGAGCTCGATGATTTCGCCTTCGCGCGAGATGCCCTGGCCGTACAGGATGTCGAAGAAGGCTTCCTTGAACGGCGGGGAAACCTTGTTCTTGACGACCTTGACCTTGGTTTCGTTGCCGATGATTTCATCGCCCTTCTTGATCGAGCCGATGCGGCGGATATCGAGTCGGACGCTGGCGTAGAACTTGAGCGCATTGCCGCCGGTGGTGGTTTCCGGGCTGCCGAACATGACGCCGATTTTCATGCGGATCTGGTTGATGAAGATGACCAGGGTGTTGGTGCGCTTGATGTTGGCGGTCAGCTTTCTGAGGGCCTGGCTCATCAGGCGGGCCTGCAGGCCCATGTGCGAATCGCCCATTTCGCCTTCGATTTCGGCCTTCGGCGTCAGCGCGGCGACGGAGTCGATGACGACCACGTCGACCGAGCCTGAGCGCACCAGCATGTCGGCGATTTCCAGCGCCTGTTCGCCGGTGTCGGGCTGCGAGACCAGCAGGTTGTCGACGTCGACGCCGAGTTTTTGCGCGTAGGAGGGGTCAAGCGCATGTTCGGCATCGATGAAGGCGGCGGTGCCGCCCGTTTTCTGCATTTCGGCGATGACCTGCAGGGTGAGCGTGGTCTTGCCGGACGATTCCGGGCCGTAGATCTCGACCACGCGGCCGCGCGGCAGGCCGCCGACGCCGAGTGCGATGTCGAGCCCGAGCGAGCCGGTGGAGACGGCCTGGATGTCGCGCGACACGTCGTGATCGCCCAGGCGCATGACCGAGCCTTTGCCGAACTGCTTTTCGATCTGGCCCAGTGCGGCGCTCAGCGCCTTCATCTTGTCTTCGTTCATTGCGGCGGGGGTGGCCATGTTGCGTCTCCTGACTGGTTGGGATGGGCGTACTTTAGGTTGTATATTTCTTTGTGTCAATAAAAAATATCACCTACATAGAAAATATCAAGTGATCGTTTGTATTTGGCGCGCATTCCCCTATAATTTTCTGGAAAATGGCTCGCCCGGGACCAGGGTTATGATTTCAAAAGAAAAAATGCGGCTGGACGTGAAGTGGGCGACGCGCCAGCGTCTGCAATACATCGAAATCATGGCCTGGTACACCGGGGTGGTGACGCGCAGCGATGTCGCCAGGGCCTTTGGCCAGTCCGACCCGGCCGCCACCAAGGACCTCAAGCTTTACGGCGATCTGGCGCCCGGCAATCTCGTCTACAACCACAGCGTGTTCGGTTTCGTGCCGGGCGAAGGCTTTTCCCCGGTGTTCGCCGACCTTGCGCCGGTCGTTGTGCTGCCCATCATTGCAGCCAATCTGGCGGTGGCGAACGGACCGTACGGAAACGAACTGGTGTATGGCCTGCCGACTGCGGCGCTGTCGCTTCCGGCGCGTTTGCCCGGCTGGCGCATGCTGGCGCAGATTACCCGCGCCATTCACGCCCGGCGCAAACTGCGCGTCAGCTATCGCTCGCTTTCAGACCGGGACAGCCAGTCGATGCGCATCCTCGAACCCCACACGCTGGTCGACACCGGGCTGCGCTGGCATGTTCGCGCGTACAGCGAGGACACCTGCGATTTCCGGGATTTCGTGCTGTCGCGTATTACCCAGGCCGAATGCCTGGACGTTCCCGCCGAATCCGGCGAGCCGTACGACGATGACTGGGTGGAGTGGGTGAGCCTCAAGCTGGCGCCGCATGGCGGGCTGGATGCCCCCAAGCGTGAAAGCCTGCTGCTGGATTACGGCGCAAGCGGCGACGTGATCGAGGTGAACGTGCGCCGTGCGCTGCTCGGCTATGTGCTGCAGCGTTTGAGCGTCGATACCACACCAGACCATTCGCTCAACCCGAACGCCTACCAGCTGATGCTGCTGAACCGCGACGAGATCGAGCCGTTCGCGGCGTGGGCGTTTAGGTAGTGGCGAGTCGAGAGTCGAGAG
>DILD01000066.1:0-20701 GCA_002424845.1 Thiobacillus denitrificans
GCACGGCTGGCTCACCGCCAAACTCGTCGCGCTGATCCTCTATATCGTGCTCGGCACGATCGCGCTCAAGCGCGGCAAAACCCGCGGCCGGCGCATCGCCGCCTGGGTCGCCGCCCTGCTGGTGCTTGGTTACATGCTGGCGGTGGCGCACACGCATGATCCCTTTCCTTTCATGGGCTGAAACAGGCGGCAGAAATTCTTTCCGGTGCCGGAACTTTCCCGCGGAGCCCGCCTCTATGCGGTACACTTGTTGCACGCAACACATGGGGGCCGACCTGGCTTCGACGTGGGTCGCAAAGCAGCGTAGGGCATACCGAGGGTCAGAGCACCTCGTAAATCCAACTGAAAAACTTTAGTCGCAAACGACGAAAACTACGCCCTGGCCGCTTAAGGTCCAGGACTCACGCTAGCCTGTTCATGGGCTGGGTCGGGGCAACCCGGCAGTGAGTTAATTTTCATGAAATCGCGCGCATCCGGGTCGCTTGGGTGGGCGCTAAATCCAAGGCGACTCGGCGAGATCCAGCCTGTTCGGCGGGCGTGATGGAGCTTAAAGCTTGAAAACACCGGACTAAGTATGTAGAACTGCCTGTAGAGGGCTTGCGGACGCGGGTTCGATTCCCGCCGGCTCCACCACCAATCGAAGAGAATGGCCTGGAAAGTTTCCAGGCCATTTTTCTTTGTGCCATCAATGCTCGGGGCATTCTGTCCGCAGCAAAAATCCGCTAAGCTTTGCACCAAGCAAGGGGCACAGACCATCCGACGTAAAGACACCAGGCTTCAATTGGCAACTGCATGATTGCACCGATCATTCCAACAGCAGCAGACTCACTCAAACGCTAACGACAAGAAGAAACCACTACCCCTTTTATGTCACCGCCCCTTTCAGATGTCCTGCTCGAGCTGCGCCGTCAGTTCGCCGATCAGCTTTCGCCCCGGGTGGCTGCCGTCCGCGAGCAATTCCAGGGGCTTGATCCGGCGGACTGGAAACCCGACGAAGCCGCGACCTTGCAGCGGCAGCTTCAAGGTCTCACCAATCTGGCCCATACCTTCGGCATACCGTCGGTTTCAGACGCCGCACACAGCCTGGAAGGCCAGTTGCGCCCGCTGATTCAGGACGGAAAGGCGCCGTCCGCGGCCGAATGGCAAAACATCGGCACCCGTTTGGGCCAGCTCGAACAACAGGTACACACCAGCCTGGCTGCCTTCGCCACTTATCCGAGGACGCCCGCGACAACATCCCCCCTCGATCGATCGCCCCTGATTTTTCTGGTAGAGCGCGACCCGGCACAGGCTACGCATCTGAATCAGGTCTTGCTGAATAACGGCTTCCGGGTACGGACATTCGCCGACCAGGCAAGTCTCCAGGCCGCGCTGGCGTCGTCGGATGCGGAGCGCCCTGCCACGATCCTGATGGATGCGGTTTTTTCCGGGGATGAAAATTCCGGCGCGTCCTTCATCAGGGAACTGGGCCTGGGCGAAAGCTCGGGGATTCCCCTGGTGGCCCTGTCGGCTCGCGACGACCTTCAAGAACGACTGGCCGCTTTTCGGGCCGGCGCCAGCCGCCATCTGGTCAAGCCAGTGGACACCGAGCGACTCGCCGATATCCTTAAAACACTCACCGGCCGCCACCTGAACGAGCCCTACCGCATCCTGATAGTGGACGACGATCTGTCGCTGCTCGACGCCTACGCTGCCCTCCTGAGCGCAGCAGGCATGGCAGTGCGGACATTGTCCGATCCGCTGCAAACCCTGGATGCGGTGAATGCGTTCGCGCCCGATGTGCTGGTACTCGACGTAAACATGCCCGGCGCCAGCGGCCCCGAACTGGCGGCCGTGCTCCGTGAAAACGACGATTATCCTCACCTGTCCATTTTGTTCCTGTCGACCGAAACCAATATGAGCCGGCAAATGCTGGCGCTCAATCTGGGCGGCGACGGATTCCTGGTCAAACCGGTTCATCCCGATCAACTGATCGCGAGCATCACCGCCCAGGCAGATCGCACGCGGAAAAGAACAGCCGTCCAACGCAGGCTGGAAACCACGCTTTACGAACGCGAACGCGAACACCAGGCACTGGGTCACCACGCGATCGTCAGCATTGCCGACCGCGCCGGCACCATCACTTACGTCAACGACAAGTTCTGCGAGATCAGCGGTTTCAGCCGGGATGAATTGCTGGGCCAGAACCACCGCATCGTCAAATCGGGGGAACATCCACCGGCGTTTTACCAGGATCTGTGGCGCACCATTGCCAGCGGCGAGGTCTGGCAGGGCGAGGTCTGCAACCGGCGCAAGGATGGCAGCCTCTACTGGGTGGAATCCACCATCACCCCCTTCCTGTTCGACGACAACAGCCCCTACCAGTATGTTTCGATCCGCACCGACATCACGCATGTCAAGGCGGCCGAAGCCCTGCTGCGCCTGCGGACCGAAGCCGTCGAGGCGGCCGCCAATTCCATTCTCATCGTGGATGCCCGACATCCCGATCTGGGCATCACTTATAGCAATCCCGCCTTTGAACACCTGACCGGTTATCACAAGGACGAGATACTGGGCCGAAATTGCCGATTCATGCACAGGCAGGACCGCGATCAACCCGGCCTGGCGGAACTGCGGCTGGCGATTGCGCAGGGCCGAAGCGCCAAGGTTCTGCTGCGAAACTACCGCAAGGACGGCAGCCTGTTCTGGAACGAGCTGAGTGTTGCCCCGGTCCGCGATTCCAACAATCAGCTCACGCATTTCATCGGCATCCAGCAGGATGTCAGCGAGCGTATCCATACTTCCGCGAGAATCGAAAAACAGCGCGACATGCAGCGCACGATCAGCGTAGCAGCGACCGGCCTGCTGGCTGCACCGAGCGAGCACATGGATGCCGCCATCGACGCAGCCCTGCAGGACAGCGGCGAACAGATCGACGCCGACCGCGCCTATCTTTTCCTGTATTCGGAAGATGGCGCCCGCCTGAGCAATACCCATGAATGGTGCGCCCCCGGCATCTCACCCCAGCGCGACAAAGTCCAGAACACCCCGCTGGACACGATCCCCTGGTGGCGGGATCAGATTTCACGCAGCGACAAGGTCGTCATCCGGAACGTGGCCGAACTCCCCGCCGAGGCCGCCGCGGAAAAGGCGGTTTTCGAAGCGCAGCAGATTCAGTCCCTGATTGCCTTCCCGCTGCACAAGGACGGCAGGACCTGCGGCTTTATCGGTTATGACGCCGTACGCAGCCAGCATGACTGGGCAGCGGACGAGATCGAACTGCTGGGCATCATGGGGGATGTCATCAGCAGCGCGTTGGCACGGCAGCGGGTAGAGACGGCGCTGCGTGAAAGCGAGCACAAATTTCGCAGCCTGTCGGAAAACATTCCCGGGATGATGTATCGCGGCAATCCGGACGGCTCCGTGGAATACATTTCCAACAGCGTGACGCTGTGCGGCTACACCAACGATGAACTGCAAGCCAAAGCCACCCGTTGGCTGCAACGCATCCATCCGGATGATCGAACGCGGGTGCAGGAGGAAGGCCTTGAACTGCATCAAGCGCCCAGTGCGATGGTTCAGGAATACCGGATCCTGCGCCGGGACGGCGAACTCCGCTGGGTAAGCGACCACAAACGCTCGATCTTCGACAGCGAAGGACGCTTTGCCGGCGTGGACGGCATCGTCTTCGATGTCACCGAGCTCAAATCAGTCGAGCGGGCAAACGAACAGCACAAGGAGCGGCTGCGCCGCGGCCAGTTCTACGCGAATATCGGCACCTGGGAATGGAATATTCCGAGCGGCGCGCTGTACTGGTCGGAGCGCATCGCGCCGCTGTTCGGCTATCCCGAAGGCGATCTGGAAACCTCTTACGAAAATTTCATCGGCGCGGTTCATCCCGACGACCGCCAGATGGTGACCGATGCCGTCAATGCCTGCATCGAGCGCGACATCCCCTACGAAGTCGAGCACCGGGTGAAATGGCCCGACGGCTCGATACGCTGGTTGCTGGAGCGCGGCGACGTGTCGCGCAATGCAGACGGCAGTCCCTTGCAGATGCTGGGGGTGGTGCAGGACATCACCGAACGCAAACGCGCCGAACAGGCCTTGATCGACGCCCGCGACGAAGCCGACCACGCCAACCAGGCCAAGTCGGAATTCCTCTCCAGCATGAGCCACGAACTGCGCACGCCGATGAACGCCATCCTCGGCTTCAGCCAGTTGATGGAATACGACGACGCCCTGCCCGGCGAACATCAGGACAATGTGCACGAGATTTTGAAGGCGGGTTATCACCTGCTGGAGCTGATCAACGAAGTGCTGGACCTGTCCAAGATCGAGTCCGGCAGCATCGACCTCTCGCTGGAACCGGTCGAAGTCTGCCCGGTGGTGGATGAATGCATCGGCCTGATGAGCCCGCTGGCGGACAAGCGGAACATTCACATCAGCCACACCGGCCTGGGCGGCGTGGCGGTGCGGGCCGACCGCACCCGGCTCAAGCAGGCGCTGCTCAACCTGCTCTCCAACGCCATCAAGTACAACCGCGAAGGCGGCGGCGTCAAACTCGATGTCGAGCATGGCGACCCTGATCGGCTGCGCATCCGGGTGACGGATACCGGCCAGGGCATTCCGGCCGGGCGTCTGTCGGAACTGTTCCAGCCTTTCAACCGCCTGGGCGCGGAAAACGGCCAGGTCGAGGGCACCGGCATCGGCCTGACCATCACCCGCCGCATCGTCGAGATGATGGGCGGCTCGGTGGGGGCGGAAAGCGAAGCCGGTGTGGGCAGCAGCTTCTGGATCGAGCTGCCGCTGGAGTCCCTGTCGAAGCCCGACCACGGCCACACGGCGTCGACAGACGAGCGTTCCGCATCGGCCAGCCCGGCCGATGAAACACAGCATCTCGTGCTATATATCGAGGATAACCCCTCGAACATCAAACTGATCGCGCAGATTCTCGGCCGCCGCCGGCACATCCAGCTGCTCACCGCCCATACTCCGGAACTGGGCATCGAACTGGCACGTGCGCGCCACCCCGAACTGATCCTGCTCGACATCAACATGCCCGGCCTGGACGGCTACGAGGTGCTCGACATTTTGAAAGCAGACCCGCTCCTGAATGGCACCCCGGTGATCGCCGTCACTGCCAATGCCATGCCCCGCGACATCGAGCGCGGCCGGCAGGCAGGCTTTGCCGACTATCTCACCAAGCCGCTGGATGTCGGGCGTTTCAACCGTATCCTGGACGCCTGGCTGGACAACCGCTTGAACGCACACGCCCCCACCTGGACAGCTCGCGATCAGTGACGTCGAACGAGACCGAGGCCCCCCCGTGAAGCTCAACTGGACCGACCTGGAAACACCGAACGAAATCGCGCGCGGACGCGCGGCGTGCTTCCGCGAATATCTGACCAGGCCGCTGGATATCGACCGTTTCCTCAAACCTGTGGATGCCGCTGCAACGCCACGGCCCGAATCGCAGCCCAGGGCCCCGGCATGACCCGGACCCCAGACACCGACGCAAGCCATGACCTGGCCGGGTTGGGGCCCGATATATTCCGCCGGCTCGCCGACGCTTCGGCCGACGGCATCAGCATGGCACGGCTCGATAGCCGGATCATTTATGCCAACGCCTCGATTGGGCGACTGCTCGGCCTGTCCAGCGCGGACGAACTGCTCGATCGCTCGTTTTACGATTTTCTTCTGCCCGACGAAGCGGCACGGCTGCGCGACGTCATCATTCCCCAGGTTCAAGCCACGGGTGAATGGACCGGCGAGATGCGGCTGATGTCGCCCAGCGGGGCGATGCGGCAAACCGTGCTGAATATTTTCCTGATTCGAAACCAGGCTGGCACGCCGGTGGCGTTTGCCACGGTCATCACCAACATTACCGAATACAAGGCCATGGACGCGGTGCTGGCGCACTCGTACCAGCTGCTGGAAGCGGTGTTCGATTCCACCGACCTGCTGGTGGCCTATCTCGACCCCGAGATGAACTTCCTCATGGTCAATCGCGCCTATGCCCGCGCCGATGGCAAGGAAACAGCCGACTTCCCCGGCAAAAACCATTTCGACCTGTATCCCCACCCGGAAAACGAGGCGATCTTCCGCCGTGCGGTGGAAACCGGCGAACCCTGCAGGGTTCTGGCCAGGCCCTTCGAGTATTCCGGCAAGCCGGAGCGCGGCGTCACCTACTGGGACTGGAGCCTGATTCCAACCCGCGATGCGTCAGGCCGGGTCAGCGGCGTGCTGTTGACCTTGCTGGATGTCAGCGAGCGGATTCGCGCCATCGAATCGGCCTATCTCAGCCAGGCCGCGATCGAGTCTTCCATCAACGCCATCGCCATGTCCAGCCTGGATGGCAAGCTCACCTATGTGAATCGGGCATTCGTCGACCTGTGGCGACTGGATACGCCGGCGGCGGCACTGGGGCGATCGCTGCTGGAATTCTGGGAAGATCCGCGGCAGGCCCAGGCCGTGGTGGACGCCTTGCAGCAGCAGGAGCATTGGCAGGGGGAAATGCAGGCACGCCGGCAGGATGGCTCCCTCGTCGAATTGCAGCTCTCGGCGTATCTGGCGCGCGATACCGAAGGCCGTCCGGTCTGCATGATCAGTTCGTTCATGGATATCAGCGCACACAAGCAGGCCGAGCGTGAGCTGCTGCGCTCGGAAGCACTCCTGGCTTCTATCGTTCAGCACTTACCCGCAGTGGTGTTCCTGAAGCGTGCCAGCGATCTGCGGTTCGAGCTGTTCAACCAGACCGGCGAAGAACTGCTCGGGCTTGAAAAAGACGCCATTCTGGACAAAACGGATTTTGATCTCTTTCCGCCCGAACAAGCCGCGTTCTTTGCCGCCAAAGATCGCGAAGTGCTTGCCAGCGGCCTCCCCCTCGACATACCGGAAGAGCCTGTCCAGGGAGCCGATGGACAAATCCATCTCATGCACACGCGCAAGATCGGTATCTACGACACGGCGGGCAAGCCGATTTATCTGCTAGGCATCGCACTCGACATCACCGAACGGATTCAGGCCATCAAGGCCTTGCAGCGCAGTGAGCTGGAACTGAAGCAGCTCAACGAGTCGCTCGAAACTCTGGTGCGCGACCGCACCAGCGAAATCCGGCAGCAGAGCCGCCGCTACGACGCAATTCTGAATACAGCCATCGATGGCTTCTTTGCAGCCGACAGCATGGGACGCATCCGCGATGCCAACCCGGCATACTGCGCCATGCTCGGCTACACCGAGGACGAGATGTTGGGCTTGTCGGTTCCGGACATCGAGGCCATTGAAAGTCCTGCCGACGTGGCCCGGCGCATCGAGTACCTGATGGTTCACAGGCGCGCCCACTTCGATAGCCGACACCGGCGCAAGGACGGCAGCGAAGTCGAGGTCGAGGTCAGCATCAGCACGTCGAATATCGGCGACGAAATCATGTTTTATGCCTTCGTTCACGACATCACGCCGCGCAAGGCAGCCGCCGCAGCAATGTCACGCGCCCGCGACGAGGCCGAACGCGCCAACGCCGCCAAGTCGGAATTCCTGTCGCGCATGAGCCACGAGTTGCGCACGCCGCTCAATGCCATCCTTGGCTTTGGGCAACTGCTGGAAATCGACCCGGAATACCCATTGGCTCCAGGCCAGGCCCACAATGTTCGCGAAATCCTGCAGGGCGGCCAGCACCTGCTGGCACTGGTCAACGAAGTGCTCGATCTGTCCCGCATCGAAAGCGGGCACATGGAAATCAAGCTCGAACCGATTGCCATCGGGCCGCTGATCGAGGCCTGTGTGGCGCACATCCAACCCCTGGCGGCCCAACGCGATCTCAGCATCGCACTGACGCTGGAGGCGCCGTGTGCGATCCAGGCCGATTACACGCGGATCAAGCAGGTGCTGCTCAATCTGCTGTCCAATGCAGTGAAATACAACCGCGAAGGCGGCAGGATCGAAGTGGGTTGCCACACCGTCGAGGGCGACCGGGTTCGGATCAGCGTGCGCGACACCGGCATCGGCATCGCGCCCGAAGCCATGCCGCGCATGTTTCAGCTGTTCGAGCGGCTGGAAACCTCGTATTCCGGCATCGAGGGCGCCGGCATCGGTCTTGCGCTGAGCAAGCGGCTGGTCGAAGCCATGTCGGGCACGATCGGAGTGCAGAGCACACACGGCGTCGGCAGTACCTTCTGGATCGACCTGCTCACGGCAGCAATTCAGCCGGCACTGGCCAACGCACCGGACGCCGCCCAACCTCACACCAACACCATGATCAAACCTCGAACCCTGCTGTACGTGGAAGACAACCCGGCCAACCTGAGGCTGATGCACAGCATCCTCACCTATCGCAAAAGCCTGACGCTGATCGACGCACACACCGGCGAGCTGGGCATCGAACTGGCGAAGTCGAACCCGCCGGATCTCATCCTGCTCGACATCGGCCTGCCGGGGATGAATGGTTTCGAAGTCTTGCGCCACCTGCGCACCGATCCCTCGACCGTTCACATTCCCGTCATTGCCGTCAGCGCCAATGCCATGCCTCGCGACATCGAGCGCGGCCGGGCGGAAGGATTTGCGGATTACCTGACCAAACCCATCGATATTTCAAAATTTCTCGGCATACTCGACCTTTACCTGCCCGACGGGCCGGATCGCAAATCATGAATGTGCATGCCGAATTTCTGAACACTCAACGCATCCTCATCGTTGACGACGAACCCGCCAATCTCAGGCTGCTGGACAAGATGCTGCGCGGCCAGGGTTTTGAAAGCCTGATACTGCTCGACGACCCGCGCCAGGTGCTGGATTTCTACCAGTCGACGCAACCGGCGCTCATCCTGCTCGACATCAACATGCCGCACCTGGATGGTTTTCAGGTCATGGAGCAACTTCAGGCGCTGAACGATCCGCTTCTGCCGCCCATCGTCATCCTCACCGCCCAGCACGACAAGGCTTACCTGCTGCGCGCGCTGGCCGGCGGCGCACGGGATTTCATCGCCAAACCTTTCGACCGCAACGAACTGCTGATGCGCGTGCGCAATCTGCTGGATGCGCAACTGGCGCACCGTCTGGTGCACGACCAGAAAGCCATGCTGGAGGATATGGTGCGTGCGCGCACCGAGGCCTTGCGCCGCACCCAGCTCCAGGTGGTGCAGCGCCTGGGAATGGCAGTGGGCTATCGCGACGAGGAAACCGGCAACCACATCCTGCGCATGAGCCACATTTCCGCGCTGCTCGCGCGCGGCATGGGCTGGAGCGAGGCGGACTGCGAACTGATGCTGTATGCGAGTCCGATGCA
The DNA here is from genome assembly GCA_002424845.1 of Thiobacillus denitrificans. Classification (GTDB taxonomy): domain Bacteria; phylum Pseudomonadota; class Gammaproteobacteria; order Burkholderiales; family Thiobacillaceae; genus Thiobacillus; species Thiobacillus denitrificans_F. The sequence continues at coordinate 9,263 of DILD01000066.1, forward strand.
CGATATCGGCAAGATCGGCATCCCCGACAGCATCCTGCTGAAGCCGGGCAAGCTCGAACCGGACGAATGGGAAACCATGAAAGCCCACACCACGATCGGCGCGCGGCTGCTCGAAGGCGACGACTCGGACATCATGCGCATGGCGCGCGAAATCGCACTGTCCCATCACGAGCGCTGGGATGGCAGCGGCTATCCGGCGGGACTGTCCGGCGAGGCGATTCCGCTATGCGGGCGCATCGCCATGCTGGCCGACCTGTTCGACGCCCTGACGTCGGCCAGGCCCTACAAGCAGGCCTGGCCGGTTGAATCGGCCCTGGACATGATCCGGGAAAGCAGCGGAAAACATTTCGACCCGGTGCTGGTCGAGGTGTTCATGCAGGAACTGCCCGCCATCCTGGAAATCCGCGACCGCTTCTCCGAACCGGTACAGTGAGCGCCATGCTCCCTGCCCTGTCAGGGCATGACTCGCAACGACTGCACCCGCGCGATGCCCCCGGCAGGAAGCTGCCAGCCAATTCTCAATCCTGCGGAACGCAGCCTGAGCCGCTGAAAATACAGTCAGCATGAACGAAATCGCCACCTGGTTGCCCAGTGAACTGGCCTCCCTGCCGCGCTATGTGATCGCACTGGCCATCGGCCTGCTGATGGGGCTGGAACGCGAGCGCAACCCGGCGGCCAAAGCGGGGCTGCGCACTTTCGCTTTAACTGCGCTGCTGGGCGTCCTGACCGCGCATCTGGCGGCGGAACTGGGCGCACTGTGGCTGATTGCGATCGGCCTGTTTCTGGTCGGCGCAATGATGATCGCGGCCTATTTGCATGCCCCGCAACAGCGGGATGACGATCCCGGAACAACGACGGTTGCTGCGCTGATGCTGTGCTACGGGCTGGGCGTACTGGTGTGGCACGACGAAATCCAGCTGGCAGTGATGCTGGGGATCGCGGCGACCATGCTGCTGTACTTCAAGCCCGAACTGCGCGGCATGAGCCAGCACATGAGCCGCCGCGACCTGCTGTCGATCCTGCAATTTTCGGTCCTGACACTGATTGTCCTGCCGCTGTTGCCGAACCGGAATTACGGCCCCTACGGAGTGATCAACCCGCATCAGATCTGGTGGATGGTGGTGCTGATCGCGGGCGTGGGGCTGGCAGGCTATGCCGCGCTGCGGCTGGTCGGCCAGCAGCGCGGCGCGGTGATGTTGGGGCTGCTCGGCGGACTGGTGTCCTCGACCGCCACCACGCTTTCATTCAGCCGCCACGCTCGATCCAGCCAGGACATGCTGCCTGTCGCGGTGATTGTCATCGTGCTGGCCAATCTGGTCGTGGTGGTGCGTCTGGGCGTGCTGGCGGCATTGCTGGCGCCGGGGGTGCTGTCCCAGCTTCTGCCTGTTCTGACGGGCGGGCTGCTTGCGGGCGGACTCGGCGCAGCCTATGGCGTTCGTCGCTTGCAGCCGCATGGCGAACTGCCCGCGCTGGCAATGGTCAACCCCACGGAACTGCGCACGGCGCTGGGCTTCGGTCTCTTGTATGGCGTGGTACTGCTGGCGGCGGCGTGGCTTTCAGACTGGCTGGGCACGCGCGGGCTGTATGCCGTTGCGCTGATCTCGGGGCTGACCGATGTCGATGCCATCACCCTGTCCAGCCTGCGCCTGTACAAACTGGACAAGCTCCCGGTCATGGTCGTGGTCAACGTCATCACGCTCGCCACCCTGGCCAATCTGATCTTCAAATCCCTGCTCACCCTGACCATTGGCGGCTGGTCCATGGCCCGCCATGCCATCGCGGGCATGGCAACGATGGGGCTGGGGCTGGTATTGGCCTGGGCTATAATGCGCACCTTTTCCGCCTAGCACCGAGCACATCATGGAAGCCGAAAGCCTCAATCAGATCGAATCCAAACTCGCCGACCTGAGCGATCGCGCCACCCAACTCAGGGGGTTTCTTTGACTACGATCACAAAAGTGATCGTCTAGAAGAAGTCATCCGCCTGTCCGAAGCACCGGACTTCTGGAACGACGCCGCGAAAGCCCAGGAACTGGGCCGCGAGCGCAAGTCGCTGGAAGACGTGGTGCTGGTGCTCGACCGCGTGGCCTCGGGCCTGAAGGACGCCACTGAATTATTCGAGATGGCGCGCGAGGAGAACGACGACGACACGCTCGCCGCCGTACAAGCCGACATAGCCGGCATTGAGAAGAGCGTGTCGACGCTGGAATTCCGCCGCATGTTCAACAACCCGGCCGATCCCAACAACTGCTTCATCGACATCCAGGCCGGCGCCGGCGGCACCGAAGCCTGCGACTGGGCGTCGATGCTGCTGCGCCAATACCTGAAATACGCCGAACGCAAAGGCTTCAAGGCCGAGCTGCTGGAAGAATCCGAAGGCGACGTCGCCGGCATCAAATCGGCCAGCATCAAGCTCGAAGGCGATTACGCCTACGGCACCCTGCGCACCGAAACCGGCGTCCACCGCCTGGTGCGCAAGTCGCCGTTCGACTCCTCCGGCGGCCGCCACACCAGCTTCGCCAGCGTGTTCGTCTACCCCGAAGTCGACGATTCCATCGAAGTGGACATCAACCCCGCCGACCTGCGCGTCGATACCTATCGCGCGTCCGGCGCCGGCGGCCAGCACATCAACAAGACCGACTCCGCGGTGCGCCTCACCCACCTGCCCAGCGGCATCGTGGTGCAGTGCCAGAACGACCGCTCGCAGCACAAGAACCGCGCCGAAGCGATGTCGATGCTGAAGTCGAAGCTCTACGAAGCCGAACTGCGCAAACGCCAGGCCGAACAGGACAAGCTCGAAGCCGGCAAGTCCGACGTGGGCTGGGGTCACCAGATCCGCTCCTACGTGCTGGACAACTCGCGCATCAAAGACCTGCGGACCAACGTCGAGGTCTCAGCCACGCAGAAAGTGCTGGACGGCGACCTCGACATCTTCATCGAGGCGAGCCTGAAACAGGGCGTGTAAACAATGGCTTGCGCCCAGAATAACGAGCGTATATCCTGTATATACACAGGAGGCCTGCCATGCTTACACGCGTCTTCAAAAGCGGCAACTCGCTTGCCGTCCGCATCCCCAAGGAACTCGCCATCGTCGAGGCCGGCCTGGATGTCGAAATCGAGAAAGTCGGCGACACCCTCGTCCTGCGTCCCGTCGTCAAGCGCAAGCTGACCGGGCTGGCCGAGGCGTTCGCGATGTTCACGCCCGACTTCATGGCCGAGGGCCGCGAATTCCACGAGCAGAAAGAACGCGACTGGAGCGGCTTTGGTGAAGCAGCACAACTTCACCAGAAATCCGCTGACTACAAATCCGGCAAGTAGCCACCATGCGCTACATGCTGGACACCAACATCTGCGTCTACCTGATGAAGGCGCATCCGCCCGAAGTCTTGGCACGCTTGCAACAACTCGATCACGGCGACGCCGTCATGTCGATCATCAGCTACGCCGAATTGCGGGTAGGTCTGGAAGGGCTGGGGCCTACCCGCGCGCAGAACGAGCGCGCACTGCACCTGCTCACCCGCGACATTCCCGTCCTGCCCTTCGACGAGACAGCCGCCGAACGCTACGGCGTACAACGCGCTGCCGTTCGCGACCGCCGCCGCGACGCGCTGGATCGGCTGATTGCCGCGCACGCCACGAGCCTCGGCCTTACGCTCGTCACCAACAATGAAGCGGATTTCAGGGATTACCCCGGACTCATCGTCGAAAACTGGGTGTAATCCCGGCTACGCCATAGCACTTTTTCACCCCAGCCCACCGCCGGAAGCCCCATGCGCACCGAAACCCCCGTCACGCTTTTCCTGAAGGACTACACCCCGCCCACCTGGTGGATCGATGCGGTCGATCTGCATGTGGCCATCCATGACAGCCACGCCGAAGTGCGCTCGCGTCTTGCCTGCACACGCAACCCGGCGGTCGCCGGCGGCGCACTGGTGTTGAACGGCGAAGCGCTGGAGTTGATGAGCATCACGCTCGACAGCGCCGTGCTTGATTCGGCACGGTATGCCTATGCCGACGACCTGCTGACGATTGCCGGTCCGCTGCCGGATGCCTGTGTGCTGGAAACCGTGGTGCGCATTTATCCGGACCGCAACACCCAGCTCTCGGGCCTGTATCGTTCGCGCGACGGCTATTTCACCCAGTGCGAGGCGGAAGGCTTCCGCCGCATCACCTTCTTCCCGGACCGGCCTGACGTGATGGCAACGTTTATCTGCACGGTGGAGGCCGACCGCGCGCGTTTTCCGCATTTGCTTTCCAACGGCAATCCCGTCGAAGCGGGCGCCTGCGCCGACGACGCGACGCGGCACTGGGCGCGCTGGGAAGACCCCTACGCCAAACCGGCGTATCTGTTCGCGCTGGTCGCGGCCAAGCTCGACGTGCTGGAAGACGAGTACACCACCGCATCGGGACGCCGCGTGCGGCTGGCGATCTACGTCGAGCCGGGCAAGCTCGACCAGTGCGGCCACGCGATGGCGGCGCTGAAAAAAGCCATGCGCTGGGACGAGCAGCGCTTCGGTCTCGAATACGACCTCGACCTGTACATGATCGTCGCCGTTGGCGACTTCAACATGGGAGCGATGGAAAACAAGGGCCTCAACATCTTCAACACCAAGTATGTGCTGGCGCGCCCGGACACCGCGACCGATGCCGATTACCAGGGCATCGACCGCGTGGTGGCGCACGAGTATTTCCACAACTGGACCGGCAACCGCGTGACCTGCCGCGACTGGTTCCAGCTGTCGCTGAAGGAAGGACTCACCGTGTTCCGCGACCAGGAATTCGGCGCCGACACGCATTCGCAGGCGGTGACGCGAATCCAGGAAGTGCGCGCCCTGCGCGTCGGCCAGTTCCCCGAAGACGCGGGGCCGATGGCGCACCCGATCCGGCCCGCTTCCTACGCCGAGATCAACAACTTCTACACCGCCACCGTCTACAACAAGGGCGCGGAAGTCATCCGCATGATGCACACCCTGCTCGGGCGTGACGGCTTCCGGCGCGGCATGGATCTGTATTTCCAGCGCCACGATGGCCAGGCGGTCACCTGCGAAGATTTTGTCGCGGCGATGCAGGATGCGTCCGGCGTCGATCTCGCACAGTTCCGCCGCTGGTACGCACGCGCCGGCACCCCGCGCCTGCATGCCACGGGGGCATGGGACGCCGCGACGCAGCGCTACACCCTGACATTGACGCAACACCTCGCGCCGACCGCCTATGAAAAGCGGCTGGCCGAATCGGGGCAGACCGTCGTCGAGGGCACGCTGCATATCCCCGTCGCGCTCGGCCTGGTCCTGCCCGACGGCAGCGACGCATCGCTGAAACTCGCCGGCGAGCCGGACGCTGTCGGCACCACGCGCGTGTTGTCGTTGACTGACGCCACGCAGACCTTCGTCTTCGAAGGCATCCCCGCCACGCCGGTCGCCTCGTTGCTGCGCGATTTCTCCGCGCCGGTGCTGCTTGAACTGGAACAGACCGACGCCGAACTCGCGCACCTGATGGCGCACGATTCCGACGCCTTCAACCGCTGGGAAGCCGGGCAGCGGCTGGCGACGCGCGTCCTGCTCGCAGGCATCGCGGCGAGCGGAACAGGCACGGACTGGATTCCCGACGCCTTCGTCGCCGCCTGCGGCCGCGTGCTCGATGACGGCCTGAGCCGCGACCCCGCGCTTGCCGCCGAAGCGCTCAACCTGCCCGCCGAAGCCGTGCTCGCCGAAGCGGTGGTGGCCCTTGGCGACACCATCGACCCCGAAGCCATCCACACCGCACGCGTCAACCTGCGCCGTCACCTGGCCGCCCGCCTGCGCGACAAACTCGAAGCCGTGTGGACCACACTCGCGCCGACCGAGGCCTACGCCCCCGACGGCGCACAAGTCGGCCAGCGCGCGCTGCGCAACACCTGCCTCGGCTATCTGGCAGAAAGCGATGCCGGGTATTTGAGGACCTCGGTCGTACCGCGCCTCACCGCCCAACTCTCGGCTGGCAATAACGGGGCTGGCGGCAACATGACCGACGAGATTGCTGCGCTGGCCACGCTCGCCAACCTCGACCTGCCGGAACGCGAAGCCGCGCTCTCCGGTTTCTATTCACGCTGGCAAACCGAAGCCCTGGTAATCGACAAATGGTTCTCGGTGCAGGCCACATCGCGTCTGCCCGGCACCGCCACCCACGTGCGCGCGCTGATGCAACACCCCGCCTTCGACCTGAAAAACCCCAACCGCGTCTATGCCCTGATCCGGGGTTTCTGCGGCGCCAACCCGCGCCACTTCCACGCCGCCGACGGCAGCGGCTACGCGCTGGCAGCGGACGTGATCAGCGAATTGCAGGCCATGAACCCGCAGGTGGCCTCACGCATCGCGCGCAGCTTCGACCGCTGGCGGCAGTTCGACGCCGGGCGGCAGGCGCATGCACGCGCCGCGCTGGAGCGCATTGCCGCTGTCGAGGGATTGGCGAAGGATGTAGCGGAAGTGGTGGGGAATGCGCTGAAGGCGTAGGGGTGAAGTGAGTAGCCCAGATACCCGGCAAGCCCGCTTGCATTCCTGTGTATAGCTTCATAATATACAAACCATGACTGATCTGAGCAAAATCACGGGCTTCGACTGGGATGGCGGCAATGCCCGCAAAAGCGAAGAAAAGCACGATGTATCGATGGCCGAGGCCGAGCAGGTTTTCTTCAACGACCCGTTACTGCTGCTGGAAGACACCAAACACAGTCAGCGTGAAAGCCGCCACCATGCGCTGGGCAAAACGGATGAAGGACGGCTGTTGCACATCACGTTCACCTTGCGGAAAGCCGAAGAAAAAGTACGCGTCATTTCAGCCAGAGACATGCACAAGAAGGAGCGAAAAATTTATGGACAAACCACTTAAACAAATTCCCAAATTCGCCAACGAAGCCGAAGAGCGCGCGTTCTGGGAAGCCAACGACTCCGCCGACTATGTGGACTGGACAAAAGCGAAACGAACCGTGCTGCCAAATCTAAAGCCGACGACCAAGACCATCTCATTGCGCCTGCCCCAGCACATGCTGGATTCCATCAAAGCGGCAGCGAATTCCAGAGACGTGCCATATCAGTCGCTGATCAAGGTGTGGCTGAAAGAGAAGCTGCATAGCAACTAAGCGAGGCTGCCATGCACACAACCTATTTCGTCGAATAGACATGGGCCTGACCAAACAAAACGCGGCAACCATCCCCAACGCCGTGGTCAACCAAGTCATCAACAAAAATATGACGCCCATCCGCGCCTGGCGCGAACACCTCGGCCTAACCCAGACAGAAGTTGCGCGCCGCCTCGGCATTTCACAAAGTGCCTACGCCCAGCAAGGGGCCAAAGAACCCCTGAGGAAGGCCACACGCGAGAAGATCGCCAAGGCGTTGGGCATCGCGCCGGAGCAATTGGCGGTTTGAGAAATCGATTGCGATGCTGACCCCATATCGCTCAAGCTGGACAAGGGAAAGGTTATCCCCATGATGAGCTATTCCACGCAGACTCCGAGGCGCGAATTTAATCCGAGCCTGGCCCCTTTAGTCTGATAGAGGTGAAGCGGTACGCCTTAACCCACAGAATCAACATTGGCGCGACAATGGAATCAAAACACCCACACATCAAAACACTTACACATCAAAACACTTACACATCAAAACAATTGTGTTGTAAAACACGATTGTTTTGTTATCATGATTGACAGTCCTAAAACCTGACGACTGGGAAATCATCCATGACCGACTACTCAAAAAAATCTTATGGTCGCAATACAGAAGTCGCAACGATTTTTGGCCTGCTGAAAGCAGGCAAGGATATTTCGCAACATGGGCCGCGGCGTTTGGGCAAAACATTTGTCCTCGACCGTATGGTGGAGCAGGCTAAATCCCATGGTTTCATCTGCGTCAAGGTCGAAATCGCCGGTTGCACGGATCCAAAGATGGTCTTCAGGAGATTGTGTGAAGAGATCACCCACCATCGCTCGGTGAGCAAAAAGACAATCACGTTACTCACGCAACGCATGGCGCAAATGGTGAACCCGCGGAGCGTACAAGCCGGGCCGTGGTACCAGCCCTTCTTGAGCCTCGATTTGGAGACTTATCTGGAACGCCTACTGGGCACGCTACAAGATGACCAGACGCAACAATGGGCGATCTTAATCGACGAACTGCCGATCTTTCTCAAAGCGCTCCATGACAAAGGTGTTGATGGCATCAAGGAAGCACGTGATTTCATGAACTTGTTCGCCAGGTTGCGTAGCGCGAAGCCTCGCGTGCGCTGGTTGATCACGGGCTCAATCGGAATTAATCCTCTCGCGCAGGCCGGGCAATACATGGGCGTCCTGGCAAAATTCCAGAACTTCGAACTGAAACCGCTGACAGAGGAACAGGCTGTTGATTTCCTGCAAGATTTGGCGCAGCTCGGCTTGCTCCAGAACCGCAAGACAATCACTAAGCAGGAAGCATGCGCCGTCATCGAGGCAGTCGGCTGGCGGGCGGCCTACTACCTAGAAGCCTTGGCCCAGGAGTTGCCCATGAACCCAGAGACTGATCACATCAAGGTAAATGCCAATATCACCTCTGCAATGGATGAGTTGCTCAAACACCACAACAGTTCTACCTTCGGAACTTGGGAAGAGCACCTGCGCAAGCACCATTCGGATTACCAGCGCAACCTAAGCTTCGGTGTCCTGAACGCACTTGCTCCATACGAAATAGGCTTGACCCTAGATGCCTTGCTGGGCGAGTTCAATGATAACAATCTGGACCGCGAAGTGCTACGCCAACACTTGCTCCTGCTGATCACAGAAGGCTTCTTGCACCAGGAATCGATCGCCGATGAAACCACACCCTATCGTTTTCGTCTTGAACCGTTGCGTCTCTGGTGGAAGCGCTATCGTCCGCAAGCAATGGCCTGAAGTTAGCAATGGATAAGAACGAACTGTCATGAATACTTTCGACATCACGCACTTCAATCCCGGCGCACAAAGGGAGTCCGATTTCCTGGCCAACTTCATTGCCCGTAAAGACGTTCTACAGTTCTTCCTCGCCCAGTTGCGCAACATACATGAGGGTCAAGCCGCCAAACACCGTTTGATCATTGCGCCACGAGGCTATGGCAAGACTTCATTGTTGCGGCGTATCCAGATTGCGCTACGCGACGACGCCGTGCTCAAAACGCGCTTTATCCCCCTCGCGTTTCGGGAAGAACAGCACAACGTCATCAGCCTCGATGTATTTTGGCGCAACTGCTTGCAAGCCCTGCTGGAAGCCCGTGAAGATGAACATGCCAACTCTGCTGAGCTTGATGCCCTCGACCATCTCTGGCAAACGCATGCGCCGCGTAGCGGAATAAAGCGGGAGGAACAGGATGGCGCACCAGCATGGGAGGCTTTTGCTAACTATTGCCGCACACTCGGCCGACGCCCAGTCCTGTTGATCGACAACTTGGATACGCTTCTCGCCGGCTTGGATCAACACCAATGGGGATTACGCACGATATTGCAGAAAACCGATGGGCCGGTCCTGATCGCGGCGGCCTCACGCTACCCGGAGTCCTTGAGCGATGCCAAGGCGGCATTTTTCGATTTTTTCCGAATTACGACCTTGCCTCCTCTAAGCGATCACGAAGTCATGGCCTGCCTTAACGAGTTGGCGAACATGAGAGGCGACAGAGGGTTGCCTGTGCGCCGCATGTTAGAAAACGATCCGGGCCGCATCAGCGCGCTCAATACTATGGCGGGCGGCAATCCGCGCACCTTGGGCGTACTTTACGCAGTGCTGGAAGCGCACATGAGCGACGATGTGTTGGCGCAACTCAGTGCCATGCTGGATACCTTCACTGGTTGGTACCAGGCCCGCACCGAAGAGTTGCCCATGCAATCGCGCGCGGTATTCGATGCCCTTGCACTCAATTGGGACCCGATGACCGCCGCCGACATAGGCGGAATCACCGGCCTGGATACACCCAGCGTTAGTAGCCATCTCAGCCGGCTGGAGAAGACCGGCTACGTGGAAGCCGTATCCCTCAGTAGAACCAAAAAGGCCCGAAACGGCTACCAGGTGTCCGAGCGGTTTTTCAACATCTGGTACCTGATGCGAAACGGCCCCCGCCGCACACGCCAGGCCATCAAGTTTCTCACCATCTTCTTGCGTTCCTGCTTCACCCGGCAGGAACTTCACGTGATGGCGAAAAATAAACTGAATAATGAGGCCGGGCGTGTCGAGTCCACTCTGGCCCTGGCCGCGAGCATCGGCGACGCCCGTCTGCGCGGACGCCTACTTGACACAGCCGAAAGCTGCTTGATGCAGGATAAGCGGGCCGACGAACTGCGTTCTTTGGTCAGCGAAATACGAACAGGTGCCCTGTCAAAGGACAAGCGCACTACCGCCGCCAAGGCTCCAGTCAGCCAGTTGTTGAAAAAAGCTAGTAAATACATTGATAGCAAACAGTTTGATAAGGCCGAGGCTGCTTATCGCCAAGCCATTGCACTGGATGAAAAGGATGCACGCCCATGGGGTGCACTGGGCGCCCTGTTTCAATACAACCTCAGACGCTATGAGGAAGCCGAAGCCGCTTATCGCCAAGCCATTGCACTGGATGAAATGGATAATCGTCCATGGCGAGCGCTGGGTAGCTTGCTGCTCTATCGCCTCAGACGCCATGAGGAAGCTGAAGTCGCCTTGCGCCAAGCCATTGCACTGGATAAAAAAGATGCACGCCCATGGGGTGCACTGGGCGACATGCTGTCACAGCACTCCGATCGCTATAAGGAGGCCGAGGCCGCCTACCGCCAAGCCATTGCCCTGGATGGAAAGTGGGCCAGTCCATGGATCGCGCTGGGCGCCCTGTTGAAAGACCACTTTGGTCGTTATGAGGAGGCCGAAGCTGCTTACCGCCAGGCCATTGCCCTGGATGAAAAGGACGCGCGCCCATGGTTTAGGCTGGGCAATCTAATGCAAGATCAACTCGAGCGCTATGAAGAGGCTGAAGCTGCCTATCGCCAAGCCATTGCCCTGGATGAAATGGATAACCGTCCATGGCGCGCACTGGGTAGCTTGCTGCTCTACCGCCTCGGGCGCTATGAGGAAGCCGAAGTCGCCTTACGCCAAGCTATTGCCCTGAATGAAAAGGATGCAATCCCATGGGGTCAATTGGGCGACATGCTGTCAAAGTACTCAGAGCGCTATGAGGAGGCCGAGGCCGCCTACCGCCAGGCAATTGTCCTGGATGGAAAGTGGAGCAGCCCGTGGATTGCGCTGGGTCGCCTGTTGCAAAACCACTTTGGACGTTATGAGGAGGCCGAAGGCGCCTACCGCCAAGCCATTGCCCTGGATGAAAAAGATGCGCGCCCATGGGTTCCACTGGGCGCCCTGTTTCAATATGACCTCGGACGCTATGAAGAGGCTGAAGCCGCCTATCGCCAAGCTATTGCTCTGGATGAAAAGGATGCGCGCCCAT
>DILD01000066.1:20794-23488 GCA_002424845.1 Thiobacillus denitrificans
GGGTAATCTATTGCAAAATCAACTCAAGCGCTATGAAGAGGCTGAAGCTGCCTATCGCCAAGCCATTGCTCTGGATGAGAACTGGGCCACACCATCAAATAAATTGGGTAATCTGTTGCAGGATCATCTTGGGAATTTTGAAGATGCCTTGGTAGCATACAAACAAGGGCTAGCGATCAAACCACAAAGCGGTGTTCTGCTGGGGAATTGTGCTTATCTTTCTGCATTGCATCTCGATCAACAAGAACAGGCCCATGAGTTCGCAAAACAGGCTGAACAAGGCTTGTCGTCGTCGGGGCAACATCTCTTGCGTTCGATGCTCGCATGGAGTGGCGGTGGTACCGATGCGGCAAGCCGTGGCTGGGTCGATCTGCACAAAGCGGTGTCCTGCGAGGACTCGTCCCTGTGGACTAATCACCTGGATGATCTGCAGCGCATACTGGCCTATGCTGCTACACGTGGTGATGGGCCTGCTGTACTCGATTGGATGTTTGATGCCGGCTATCCGCTTATGTATGCACCTCTCTACCATGCTTACTACGCTGCCGTTAAAGACGAAGACCACCTACTCAAAATCAACCCTGAGGTGCGTGTGGAAGCCGAGAGAATTTATCGCGGTTTGACGGATTTGATCATTTTGTTCAAGCGAGAGAAATCATCCACTAAGCGCAAACGTGGCCCCAGTCTGCGCACTTCCCGTTCATGAGATTCGCAATTTTAAAGGGCCAGCCTGCCTAACGTATCCCAAGCTTGGCTGAAACGGTGAGATTCATTTCAGAAACCGTGGTCATTTGCCCCCTACGCGCTGTTATTTCTGTCAGCAAAGGCAACTGAATGCGCGCGGATTACCCCTCCGCCACCACCGCCAGCACGGCCTCGCCATAGGCTTCCAGCTTCTTCGTCCCCAGCCCCGATATCTCGCCCAGTTCCGCCAGGGTGGCGGGGCGGCGGGCGGCGATTTCGCGCAGGGTGGCGTCGTGCAGGATGACGTAGGCGGGCACGCCTTTTTCGTTGGCGGTTTCGCGGCGCCAGGCGCGCAGGGAGAGGAACAGCGGATCTTCGTCGTCGTGGACGCCTTCGCCTGAGCTGGGGGCGAAGCGCGATTTTTTGCTGCGCGCGGGGCGCACTTCGATGGCGCGCAGCATCACGGTCTCTTCGCCTTTCAACACGGGCTTTGCGGCCTGGGTGAGCTTGAGCGCGCCGTAGGCGGTGTGATCGACCTCCAGTAGTCCGCGCACCACGAGCTGCCGCAGCACGGCGCGCCAGACCTTGTCGGTCTGGCTGGCGCCGATGCCGAACACGCTCAACTGGCTGTGACCGAAGCGGTCGATTTTCTCGGTGGTCTTGCCGAGCAATACATCGAGGACGTGGCCTGCGCCGAAGCGCTGGCCGGTGCGGTAGACGGCTGACAACAGTTTTTGCGCAGCCTCGGTGCCGTCCCACAGGGTGGGCGGGTTGAGGCAGACGTCGCAGTTGCCGCAGGGCGGGCTAGCCTCGCCGAAGTAGCTCAGCAGCGCAACGCGGCGGCAACTGGCCGCTTCGCACAGGCCGACCAGGGCATCGAGCTTGGCGTGGCCGATGCGCTTGTGCGCGTCTTCGGCCTCGCCCTCGTCGATGAAGCGGCGCTGGGTGACGACATCCTGCAGGCCCCACGCCATCCACGCTTCGGCCGGCTCGCCGTCGCGGCCGGCGCGGCCGGTTTCCTGGTAGTAGCCTTCGACCGAGCGCGGCAGGTCGAGGTGGGCGACGAAGCGCACGTCGGGCTTGTCGATGCCCATGCCGAAGGCGAGGGTGGCGACCATGACGACGCCGTCCTCGCGCAGGAATTTTTCCTGGTGGCGGCGGCGCGTGTCGTTGTCCATGCCGCCGTGGTAGGGCAAGGCGGTAAAGCCGGTCTGCTTGAGCGCGTCGGCGGTTTCCTCGACCTTCTTGCGCGTGCTGCAGTAGACGATGCCGGCTTCGCCTTTGTGTTCGGCAAGGAAATCGAGCAGCTGGCGGCGCGGCTCGGATTTTTCAGAAATACGATAACGGATGTTGGGGCGGTCGAAGCTGGCGACGAAGACGCGCGCGGCGCCGAGATCGAGCCGGGTGAGGATTTCGGCGCGCGTCGCGGCATCCGCCGTGGCGGTGAGCGCAATCCGCGGCACCTCGGGAAAACGTTCGTGCAGGGCCGACAGGCCCAGATATTCCGGGCGGAAATCGTGCCCCCATTGCGACACGCAGTGCGCCTCGTCGATGGCGAATAAGGCGACGCGGGCCTGTTCGAGCAGGCTCTGGAAACGCGGCGTGAGCAGGCGTTCGGGGGCGACGTACAGGAGCTTGAGTTGCCCGGTGGCAAATTCGCGCTCGACCTGCATCGCCGCCGCACTATCCAGGCTGGAATTCAGGAACGCCGCCGCGATGCCGAGTTCCTGCAGAGCCGCGACCTGATCCTGCATCAAAGCAATCAGCGGCGACACCACCACCGCGCAGCCCTCGCGCAGCAACGCCGGAATCTGGAAACACAGCGACTTGCCGCCGCCGGTCGGCATCAGCACCAGCGCGTCGCCGCCCGCCACGACGGTGTCGACGATGGCCGCCTGCTCGCCGCGGAACGCGGGGTAGCCGAAAACGCGGTTGAGCAGGCTTAAGGGGGTGTCGGACATGAAGCTGGATTAAAAGTAAAGCGAGCTGGCGGGCGATGTGTCACATTGG
>DILD01000031.1 GCA_002424845.1 Thiobacillus denitrificans
TTCGGCCTGACCGCGAACGAACTTGCCGCCGTAGGCGGCCTCATCATCGGCGCAATCGGCCTGATCGCCAATACGGTGATCACGGTGTATTTCAAGTACCGCCACCTGGAGCTCGCGCAGAAGCAGGCGAGCAGCGGCGATGATCAAGCGTAACGCGATCGCGGCGCTGAGCCTGTCGGCTGCGGCGCTGGTGGGCATCGCCACGCACGAAGGCTACGTCGGGCAAGCGTACCGCGACATCGTGGGCGTCTGGACGATCGGATTCGGCACGACCGAGCAGGTCAAGGCCGGCGACAAGATCGATCCCGTGCGCGCGCTGCAGCGCAAGATGGCCGACGTGCAAAAGTTCGAGGGCGCGCTCAAGCAGTGCGTCAAGGTGCCGCTGCATCAGCACGAGTACGACGCCTTCCTGTCACTGGCCTACAACATCGGCCCTGGCGCGTTCTGCGGCTCTACGCTCGTGCGAAAGCTCAACGCCGAGGACTATGCCGGCGCCTGCGCCGAGATCCTGCGCTGGGACAAGGCGGGCGGCAAGACCGTCGCCGGCCTGACCAAGCGCCGACAGGCCGAGCACCGGCAGTGCATGGGGCAGCAGCCATGAGCGCCGACGAGCTCCCGATGTGCTGCCGCGCCTGCGCGCACAGGCAAAGCCAGTACCTTTACCCCGCCTGGACGCACCGCTGCGGCAAGGGCAAACCGATGGTCGAGGACTGCCGCTGGAAGACCCCGAGAGCAACGACGGAGCCGCGCAATGAGCGACAAGATCACTGACCTGGCCGCCTGGCGCGCGGCGCACGCCCGCCCGATCACGGACGCCTGCCGCTGGTCGGAGGCGGTCGAGACCGTGCTGACGACAAACCTGCGCATCGCGTTCGCGTGGCAGCGCATGGTCTTGCGCGCGATGGGGATGCAATGAGCCAGATCAGCATCATTTTGATGGCCATCGTGCTGACGGTCTCGCACGTCACGGCCTACCACATGGGCCGCAATGCCGACGCCGCCGCCAAGCTCGATCAGGCGCTGGCCTACGCCGCCGAGATCGTCGAGCGCCAGGGCAAGGTCGATGCGCTCGCCGCGGACCTTGAGGCCGAGCGCGCAAAGCGCATCCCGAAGAACCGCGTCATCACGAAAGAGGTTGTCCGCTATGCGCAACTCCCTGCCGATCGCCGCTGCACTCTCGATCCTGCTTGGCGCCTGCTCCACGACGCTGCCGCCACGGGCGAGCCCGCCGACGCCGCCCGCGTGGCTACTGGTGCCGCCGAGCCCGTTGCGGACGCTGCCGCCCTCGAAGTCGTCGCTGGAAACTACGAAGCCTGCCGCGAGTACATCGAGCAGATCCGCGGCTGGCAGCGGTGGTGGGACGAGGTGAGNNTGACCCTCTACACCTACCTCGCCACCGTCGATCGCTGGGTGGACGGCGACACCGTCGACATGGTGATCGACCTGGGCTTTCGCATGAGTACGCATCAGCGCTTCCGGCTGCTTGGCGTGGATACGCCCGAGCGCGGCGAGCCGAACTGGGCCGAGGCGACCGCCTGCTGCAACGAGATGATGCCGGCCGGCTCGCAGGTCTGTATCCAGTCGCTCAAGACCGACAAGTACGGCCGCTGGCTGGTCGATCTGCCGGACGTGCGCGAGGCGCTGATGGCGCAGGGGCTGATCAAGCTCGCAAAGGATGCCGATCGATGACTGTCCTGAAGATCAACAGCTTTACGGGGATGATTCCCCGCCTTCCCGCTGAACGGCTGCCGGAAAATGCCGCAACGCTCGCTGAGAACTGCTATTTCGGCTATGGCGGAGAGCTGCGCTCGATGAAGGCACCTGGCGCGAAGGTGACGACGGCGACTGCGGTGCGTTCGCTTTTCACGCACGACGGGATCAATGGCTATGTGTGGCCGACTTACACCCGCGCATACCTTTCCCCCACAATTGATGACTTCTGGCGCAGGGTGTATTTCAACCCTGAAAGCGGTGGGCTTAGGCTCACGAGCACCGGCCCGGTTGGCGCAGAACTCGGTATGCGTCCGCTCAACAACAACCCCGGCGCGCCATCCTGGTCGCTCAAGGTGGGAGTTAAGCCGCCTTTGTCCATTGCAGCCACGAAGTCTCAGGACGTGAATGCGTACTTTTGGGTTCAGGTGCTGCACGACGGGGTGGTTGTCAAAGACACCGCACTGCTGACGCAACCATTTACTGAGGTGGTCGAGTGGGAGCAATACCGAGTCACGGTTGAATCCGCGCTGCTGACATTCCCCACGGTTCCGCCCGCAAAGCCCACGCAACCGCCTGTTGTAGAGAGCTATCGGTTCTGGCTCAAACTGGTAAACAAGAACGACGGCGCAGTGCGTTTTGACGGCGCAGTTTCCCATTTGGACGAGGGGGCTGGCGTGCATCTGCTGACGGTGCCGAAAGTGGCGTCCGGCTATGTATCGACCATTGCCTACGTGGCGACGGTGGTGAACAACGTTAATGAGGAGTCTGCGCCCACAGCACCTGTTCTGATCGACTCTCGGGACAACGGGATGTTCTCGACCACCATCACGGTGACGATTTCCCCTGATGCAGATCAGATCGCCCCGCAAGCGATCAATGTTTATCGCACATACGGCACAAACACCGCGTACATCCTCGCTGACCAGTTGATGTACGTGCCTGGGCAAAACAGCTACGAGTTCGTTGAAGACTCAACCGCGCCCATCACCACGGCTGCTTTGTCGGACAACCAAGCCGAATGGGAGCCGCCCCCGGAAACGATCAAGCACCTAACCTACGCAGGCAATGGATCGTTCTGCGGCGCTGTCGGGAAAGACCTGTATTTCTGCGAGCCGTACCGGCCGCACGCATGGCCGTATCGCATGGTTTTTCCGAACGACATCACGGGCATCATTGAGATTGAAGGCGGCGTACTGGTCACGACAACAACCATTCCGTACTTTGTCTACGGCAGTCACCCCGCGTCGATGACGCAGCAAGCAGTGGCGGCGGATCAGGCGGGGGTTTCAGCGAAGTCCATGTCACGAATCGAAGGCTCGGTAGTGTATGCCAGTCACGACGGACTGGTTTATGTGTCTGGTGGGCAGGCCAGCATCAACTCAAGCAGGCAACTGTTCAGCCGTCGAAGCTGGGAAGACGCGGGTTTTGTTGCGAGTCTTCAGTTCGCTGCACTGGCAGCGTGGGACGGCTTGCTGTTCTACATCCATGACGCGGCGGGGCAGCCTGACTACATTTTTTCGCTTGAGGAAAACCCGCACGCGAGTTTCTTCAATCCAGGCGGCGACCTGACCGGCATTGGAATCTCAGCAGTAACGGACACGACGTACCTGCTTTACGCCGATGGTTTTGCAGAGAACGGTGCGGGCGGCGATCTTGCCTTGAAGTGGGACAGCAAGGTATTTGACCATCCATACGATGTTTCCTACGCGGCGTGCGTCGTGGATGCGACCGGAGCGTTCAGCGTGGCGTTCTATTGCGACGGCGCGCTTTTGCACACACAGGCGATTGCAAGCGGCGAATCAGCCTTCCGACTTCCGGCGAAGAAAGGCAAGAAGTGGCAGATCAAAATCAGCGGCGCGGGAGAGTTTCGGCGCATTGAAATGGGGCAGTCTTTCGCAGAGTTGAAGAATGGCTAAGATCGTCAGTTCGTATGTTCCGGCTATTGGCTCTGTCGCAGCCGTCTCCGACCCCGCCACGCGGCAGGTGGTTCGCTCGGTAGCAGACGCGCACAACACTCGTAACGGGCAGACCGACCAGCGTTTCGTGACGCGCGCCGAGCTGAACACCTCTGTCGCGGATATGGAGGCCGCAACCAAGGCGTTGCTGGATGCTACGAAGAATGCTACCTCGCTGGCGTCCATCGTCAAGGACGGGTACTCGAAAGGGAAGTTGCAGCAAGACCTGTCGAATGGTGTAAAGGGGATTCTTGCTGGGGTTGGTAGCGACTACCGGATGAACATCGACCCGGACCTCAACATCATTTTGATGGCGCACAAGGACGTGGTGTATTTGGGCACGTCATTGAATCCCGGACCCGGCCAGTCCGCCATCGGCATCACGGCCAACGGCATCGCAATGGGCTTCAACGACCCAACGACCGGCGCGTGGAAAGACGCGGTTGCGATTGACGCCAACACAGGCAACGCGACGTTCCTTGGGACGGTCAACGCGACGGCGGGGAACTTTGCGGAGTCGATTACCGTTGGCAATACCGGCGTGACGCTCGGCAGTCTTGCGGCAGGAATCTATACGAAAGCGGACCTTGAGGCCGATCTTTCGAGCGGCGTCGGATCAGTCCTGGCGGGCTTTGGTGGTGACTACCTGATGGACGTGAATACGACCAACAGCACCATCGTCCTGACCAACAAGTACGCAGCGTACAAGGCCGTGACAGCCAATCCGGGGCCTGGGCGGACGGCTATCGGCATCACCGCGAACGGCATCGCAATGGGTTACAACGACCCGACAAGCGGAGCATGGCAGGACGCAATTGCCATCAGCGCAACGGGTGATGTGACGATTCTCGGGACGCTGAAAGCCGGGTCTGTGATCGAGTCGGACGCAGTAGTCAACGGTCGCACTTTGGGCGACGTTGCAACCTCAACGCGCAATATCCACCGAGGTGAATGGGCCTCTGGGGCAAATTACGTGATCGGGGATATTGTGATGCGTCTCGATTACGGGTGGTCCTGCATTGCAGACCATGCGGCTTCCTACGCAAACCTGCCGCCAACATACCCGGTAACATCAAATGCGTATTGGACGTTATTGTCTGTAAAGGGCGCCCAAGGCGTTCAGGGCATTCAAGGGCCGCAAGGGCCGCAGGGGCCTGTAGGCCCGATGCCGGACGTTAGCGGCCTGCTCAGTAAGACAGCAGCCAACATTTTGACTGGGACAATTACGCCTCAAGACTCGGGCGGCATAAAGGTTGGGTCCATTTCGTGGAACTCGGAAACGGGCGCGCTGACAGGTGGGAGCGGCGTAGCGATGACAGAGTATGGACTGATCGGCGCGGTAGGTGGGGTTCCGAAATTCACGATTACGTCGAGCGGAAATGCAACGTTCGCAGGGGACATCAACACGGATGGCGACGGAATTTTTAATGGTCGTAACTCCGGCGCTACAGCGGTCCCCATTGGCGGAACGAACTATTTCGTCGACTATTGCCTGCACGGGAAAGCGGAAACGAGTCCATCATGGCCGACATTTGTACGGGCTGGCATTTATGGAAACTCGGACGCACCGGGGGCGGAATACAACGTTGGAGTGATGGGCGTTTCTTCCACCTCGTCCAACGGGATCGGAGTGTTGGGCTCCAGCCCCTACGTTGCTGGGCACTTCTCTTCAGTTGGCGGAATTGCGCTCACCGCAATCAGCAGCTCGGGGGTTGCCCTTGCGGTTCAGGGGCGTATGACAACCAACAACAGCACCCTCGTATCAAACCTAAACGCCCAATATCTGAACGGCTATTCGTCCTCTAGCTTCGCGCTCGCCTCGTCACTTTCAAGCTACGCCACCACCTCCTATGTCGACAGCAACTTCCTAAAGCCGGGCGGAACATTTACCGGAAAAACAGACTCCGGCGCGTACCTTAAAGTCACCGCTGGCGAGGCAACTGTCTATCTCAAAATCTACGTTTAAGGAGCCAACATGCCCCGCGAATCCGTCATCCCGGTTCAGGTCGTGCAAGAAGAAATTGCGTCCGTTGAGCATCAGGTAGGAGTGCTGGTCCGAGTGCGGGCGCGGAGAGCGAAGTAATGGCGAACTACAAAGAAAGCACGATCCCCTGTACGAGCTACGTAAGGGCAAAAACCGCGCTTGCGATGAACCCGCTGGAGGGGCCAAGGTTCGTGCAGTTCCAGGAAGAAACAGTTCTGATCCTGCCTGACGGTTCAAAGTCGTTTGCCCCTGCGGGAGAGTGCACGCAGTTCTTGACTGCCGAAAACGCAGCGACGAGCTTCGCGCTGCGCAACCAAGATGGCGTAGAGACCGGATCGTCCATGACGTACTTGGACGCCTATCTCGTGCTCATGTCGCTCTACTACCATGTCGCCACTGCGCGCGACGAAAACCTGTGAGAACCCACATGCAAAACTACATCATCAACGCCCTTGCTCAAATCCTCTCCGCAAACCAAGGAAACCGCATCACGCCTGAGCTTTCGACGGGTATTCTGACATCGTTGAATCAGGTGCTCACTCAGGCGCTTCCTGAAACGCAGCCCGTTGCGAGCGAAGAAGATGGCGGCGAGCCTGGCAACGCTTGAAGACATCATGGCGGGCGGTCCGCCGAGTTAAGGGCACCCCCAAAGCGGGACAACCCGCACCATCGCTGCATGGACTATTGCGGCGTGATCCCGAAGGACTTGGCAGTCGGCGCGTTCTGGCCTCAGATCAGTGCGCTGATTGCGTCTGCTATTCCCTATGGGCGCGGCGAATACACGCTCGACGACATCCGCGCAGGCATCGAGCGTGGGCAAATGTTAGCTGTCGGCTGCGTGAATAACGCGGGCGAAGTTGAGTTCGTCGTGACGTGTTCAATCGTCACCTTCCCCCGCAAACAAGTCCTCTATGTCCAGTACGGCGCAGGTCGTGGCGGCGTTCGTGCGAAAGACGCACTGACTGCTGCTGCGAAGACACTCGGTTGTGACTGGATTGAAACTCGCTGCCGTGAATCGGTGGCCCGCCTTTACCGACGCGCTGGCTTTGAGATTGGGTACAGCGTCTGCATCCTTGAGGTTCCAGCATGAGAATCCACACCAAATTCAACGGCTACGAGGCCGGTCGCCGGTTGTACTTCAAGGGTGGCGGCGGCTCTGTAAAGTACGACAACCTCGAACGCCTGTACGAAGAACAGGCCGCATCGGCTGGTTTGCTGCGCGGCATGGCAGAACAGAACCTGCCGGGTGCAACGCAAGCCTATGTCGGCAACGTCCAGGCCGTCACCGCGCCGGGCTACGCCGACCGACAAGCGGGCATTGCAAGCGCAGACATGGCTTCTGCCAACGCCATGGAGCGCGCGGCGACCGAGCGCAATCTAGCCTCGATGGGCGTCAATCCGAACGATCCGCGCTTTGTCGGCTCGATGCGATCAACGGAAATGAACAACGCNNAGGCAAGAACCTCACGCGCAACGAGACGCAGCAATACCAGTTGAACGTCGCCAAGGATGCGGTGGGCACCTTCACCGGGCAGAGCAACAGCGCGGCGACGCAGATGGGCAATGCTGCGACGGGGCTTGGGTCGATCTACACCAGCCAGGCCAATCAGCAGATGGCAAAGGATCAAAACCAAGCGAACGCGGTGGGCAACGTCGCCAATGCGGGCCTGACGGCCTATGCCATGTTCGCCAAGGACGGCGGCAAGGTCATCGAGCGCCACTTTGGCGGCGGTCAAGCCGGTTCGCAGCAGAATCAAGGCTTCTTCCAGATGCAGAGCATTGCACCGCCTCCGAGTGCGCAGGCACCGCAGCAGCAGGGCGGCGGCATCAACATGAACCAAGTCCTGATGGCCGAGCGCATCGCAGACAAGCGCGCCGCTGACGCCGCAGCCGATGCGATGGGTTCGGCTTTTGCTAAGGACGTAGCTGCAAATTCCGCAGGCGCAGCGGCGCAGGGGGCGGGGCTTGTGGGCGATGCGGCGGTTGCTGGCGGCTCCGCCAGCGCAGGCGCAGGCTTGTCCTCAATGGCGGGCGCAGAAGCCGCCAGTGGCCTCGCAGGCGCTACCAACGGGGCGCTGATGAGTACCGGCATTGACGCAGCGGCAACGGGCGCGCTCTCAGGCAGCATCACCAGCGGCGCAGCAGCGACTGGTGCAGGAACGCTAGCAGGCGGCGCATCGACACTCGCAGGTGGCGCAGGCACAGCAGGCGCGGCGGCAGGCGCAGGCGCGATGGGGGCAATCGGCGCAGCCCTTCCTTGGGTGGGCGCCGCCTATGCGGTCGGCTCGCTGCTGGACTGGTGGAACGAGGGCGGCAAGGTCGGCACGCAGAATACTGGCATGAGCGAGCAGGAGGCCATGCAACGCTTCGATCAGGCCGAAGTGACCGGCACCCTGGCAGACCTTCGCGCAGGCGGACGGACGCCCGGCGAGTGGGTCGAGAACCGCGACACCGTGCCGGCGATGCTGGTTTCGGGTGAGCAGGTGCTAAACAGTGAGGCCAGCAAGCTGATTGGCGACAAGGACGCGGCCAAGCTGAACAAGAAAGGTCTTGAACTCCGCAAGCAAGGCAAGACGCCAAAGCAGATCAAGACGGTTGGACTGGCTGGATTGGAGTCGATGGTATGAGCGGACTGAACCTACTCGGCGGGCTGGCCCAAGGCGTGACGCAGGGCTTGAACAACACCATGAACATCCAGAACAACCGGGCACGCCAGAAGGAAAGCGGTGCTCGGCTGGCGATGTTGCAGGACGAACACAACTGGCGGGCCAAGCAGCAGCAGACCGCAGAGGAAGAACGTCAGCGCGTCGGGATGTTGGAGAAGATCAACCAGGAGGAACTGCTGACCTATCAGGAAGAGACCGGCAAGACGGACCTTGACCGCTTCGACCTTGCAGAAGTGCAGGCGCGTGCGGGAAAGAAGGCGTTTCAATCCGGCTTCCTGCCTTCATCCGAGTACCTGAAAGCGGCTGAGACACAGCGGCAGCTCCGCGAATCGGGCGTTTCTGATCTGTACCTGAAGACCGCCATCAATGACGATTGGGACGGCTTCAATGCGCAGTTCTCGAAGATGATGGGCGGCGCTACGGCAAAGCCGATGGGTGATGCCATCGTGGTGACGCGCCCTGACGGCCAGCAGTCGCAGATGTCTCGCATCGGCTTCGAGTCGCTGCTGAAGATGGACCTGACCGCCAACGCACAGAAGCGCGCCTTCGAGCAGGAGGAAGCGGTGGCGAAGCTCGACAAGACGCGCGCCGAGGCCGACCAAAGCCGCGCACAGGCGGGCAAGTACCGCGCCGAGGCCCGAGATGTTGGGCGCGTCGGAAGCAAGAACGAGCCGGCAAGCATTCAGGCGACAGATCGCTACATCAACGCTTCGCCAGAGTGGCGGCAAACGTTCGACCGCATCAGCAAGATCGAGCGCCAACCGGACGTTGCCAAGGCGGCGACAACGGTATTTGCGCAACTGGTGGATCGTGGCGCGGACCCGAACGACCCGGCGACCATCGCCGAGGCGCGGCGACAAGCGCGCGTACTGGTGGGCGTGGATGACGAGCCGGCAGTCGTGAAGCCCGCAGTCGGCAAGGATGGCATCCCTGAGCCGAAATCCGCAGCGGAACTCAAAGCGCTGCCTTCGGGCACGAAGTTCCGAGCGCCGGACGGGAGGGTCAAGATCGTGCCGTGACGCACCAGCCCGCTTCGGCGGGCTTTCTTTTGCTCGCAAGGGCACCCCTATTTGCTGAAATTTTGCACAGTAGAGGCGTCGCAACGGGTGGCACCG
>DILD01000076.1 GCA_002424845.1 Thiobacillus denitrificans
GGCCTGATCCACCGCGAGGTGCCGACCGTGTTGACGAAGACCCTGGGCGAGCAGATCGACGTCTACGACGTTCGCCGCACCACGAACAAGGACGTGAGGGACTATTTCCGCGCCGCGCCCGGCGGCGTGCCGACGCAGACCGCGTTCTCGCAGGACCGCCGCTTCGCCAAGCTCGATGACGACCGCGTGAACGGCTGCATCCACGACATCGAGCATGCTTATTCGAAAGACGGCGGGCTGGCCGTGCTGTACGGCAACCTTGCTGCCGACGGCTGCATCGTCAAGACCGCCGGCGTCGATGAGAGCATCTGGAAATTCTCCGGCCCTGCGCGCGTATTCGAATCGCAGGATGCCGCGGTGGAAGCCATTCTTGGCGACAAGATTGTCGCCGGCAATGTCGTGGTGATTCGCTACGAAGGCCCGCGCGGCGGCCCAGGCATGCAGGAAATGCTGTACCCGACCTCGTACCTGAAATCCAAAGGCCTGGGCAAGGTCTGTGCGCTGATCACCGACGGCCGTTTCTCCGGCGGCACCTCGGGCCTGTCCATCGGCCACGCTAGCCCCGAAGCGGCGGAAGGCGGCACCATCGGCTTGGTCGAGGAAGGCGACATGATCGATATCGACATTCCCAATCGCACCATCAACGTGCGCCTCGGCGATGCCGAGCTGCAACGCCGCCGCGCCGCCATGGACGCCAAAGGCGCGCAGGCATGGAAGCCGGTCAATCGTGCACGCGAAGTGTCGCCTGCGTTGCGTGCCTATGCGGCGATGGCGACCTCGGCCGCTTTCGGTGCGGTGCGTGATGTCAGCCTGGTCGAACACCCGACCGAGGCGCAGATGCACGCCGACCCGCTGGCGCGCTTCGCAATCCCCGGCCAGCTGAGCTTCCGGGTCGGCGCGGGCGGCCTCACCTACGTTGACATCGACAACCACGGCGGTCGCGCGACGATCTGCCTGCAGGGCGCGCACGTGGTCAGCTTCCGGCCCAAATCGCAGCACACTCCGGTGGTGTGGGTGTCCGACGCCGCCAAGTTTGCGTCGGGCAAATCCATTCGCGGCGGTGCGCCGGTGTGCTGGCCGTGGTTCGGCGCGCATGACACCGAATCCGGTTATCCCGCGCACGGTTTCGCGCGCACCGTGCCGTGGACCGTGACGGAAAGCCGCAAGCGCAACGACGCCAAGACCGAAATCACCCTGCAGCTGATGGAGAATGAGCAGACCCGTGCGCAATGGCCGCATGCCACGCGCCTGACGCTGACCGTGATCGTGGGCGACAGGCTGGAAATGCATCTGGCCACCATTAATACGGGCGATACCCCGGTGAAGATCGGCGAGGCGCTGCATACCTACCTGCACATCAGCGACATCGGTGCGGTGAGCGTCGCGGGCCTGGAAGACTGCGACTACCACGACAAGGTCGACAACTTTTCCCGCAAGCAGCAGCGCGGCGACATCGCGTTCGACGGCGAGGTCGATCGTGTTTATGTGAACACGCCGGCCGATTGCGTCATCGTCGATGCCGGACTCAAGCGCCGCATCCGCATCGCCAAGACAGGCTCGTTGTCCACCATCGTGTGGACGCCATGGACCGAGAAGGCCGACAAGATGGGCGACATGGGGCGCGGCAAGTCGGGCGCCGGCTGGCGCGAGATGGTGTGCGTCGAGTCCGCCAACGCGATGGATAACGTCGTCACCGTGGCGCCGGGTGAGACTCACATCATGGCGGTGACGTACAGCGTGGAAGTGTTGTAATTTCTGATCTGCGAAGCGCGTGAAGGAACGCGAAGTAAAACCAGGGCGTCGCTCAGGGTTTGATGAATTTCTTCGCGCCTCTTCGCGCGCTTCGCAGATAAATGTTTTTACTCAGGGAGAAATCATGCGCGTGATTCTGGTGGCCAATCCCAAAGGCGGCAGTGGCAAGACGACGCTATCGATCAATCTGGCCGGTTATCTGGCGTCGGCGGGGAAACGCGTGGCCATGCTGGATCTCGATCGTCAGAAATCGGCTACCCAATGGCTGGCGACACGGGGCATTTCCTTGCCCAAAATCGAATTGATGCGCGAGGGCCAGAAAGAAAATCGCGACTGGCTGGTGATCGATTCACCCGCGGGCTTGCATGGAAAAAATCTGGAGCGTGCGCTGAAACTGGCGCACAAGGTGGTGGTGCCGATTGCCCCTTCGCTGTTTGATATTCGCGCCAGCCAGGAATTTCTCGCCGCGCTGCACGCCGAAAAAGCGGTGCGCAAGGGCCATGCTTTTGTCGGTGTGGTCGGCATGCGCGTTGATCCGCGTACACGCGCCGGCGTCACGCTGGAGCAGTTCATGGAACAGCAGGAGCTGCCGGTGCTGGCGCATCTGCGCAACACCCAGCATTACGTCAACGCCGCGTTCGAGGGCAAGAGCCTGTTCGATCTGCCGTCCCATGTCGCCGAGCGCGATGTCGAGCAGTGGCAGAACCTGATCGGCTGGCTGGACCGCTGACGCTTCTACATTCCGGTCATCCGAGGCGGTCTTTGGTGCCGGCTAGTGCGTGCTCGGCTTCATCAAATTAACTACTTGCGGCTTGGCTACGCCCCGGGTCGATGAGCATGAACCATCGACCGTCACGCCCAGCTGCTGCTCGGCTTCGTGCAGCAGATTGATGACATCCACATAGTATTTATCGTCCGCCATCATGCGCGCGGTGCGACCGCCTTCGTTGGCGGCGAGCACATCGGCGCCGGCGTTGATCAACCACTCCACTACCGGGGCGTCGCCGCCGCCAGCGGCCAGCATCAAGGGCGTGATTCCGAAGAAAATACGTTCGTCGAGCGAGGCGCCGGCCTGGTGCAGCACTTCGATGACTCCGACATAACCCCGTTCGGTGTCGCCGTTATAGGCAGCCTTGGCGAGCGCGGTCCAGCCTTGCGGCGATTTGGCATTAACGTCCGCACCGGCCGCAATGAGAACCTCGACGGCCTCAAGATGGCCGCCATGGGCTGCATGCATCAGCGCGGTTTCGCCGGCATCGTCGGTGGCACTGTGAGGCGTGCCGGCTTCAAGCAACTTTTTGATCTGGTCGGCATCGCCTGACTGGGCGGCGGCGAATAATTCCTGGGGCATGGGGCTCTCCTGCGGTTTCGACAATTGATAGGGAGCGTACAATTGTTGACAGATTTGGTCAACTATTGGCGGTTCGCCCTCGATTCGTTGTGGCGAAACGGCCCATGAGGGCGTTTAAGCTTATCTGGCGGCCATCGGGTTGAGCGATATCGGCGGAAAAACAATGCGCAAAAAGGGTGGCGCGCGGCAGGGGACGACACTTATCCCATGAACCAACCAATGTGTTGCGGGCGTTGGTAGCAAATAACCAAGTTGCCCTATTGCGTGGCGTGGGTTTTACCTTAATATTGCAGGTGCTACTGACATAGCATGCCCCCACGACCTCTACGGAGACTGAGAGAATGAAAAAGTTGATGATGACCGCAGCATCCGCTGCTTTGCTGGTGATGTCTGGCGCGGCTTCCGCTGACCAGGCGCTGGCCCAGAAAAATGCCTGCCTGTCGTGTCACGGCGTCGACAAGAAAATCGTCGGCCCCGCGTTCAAGGAAGTGGCGAAGAAATATGCAGGCGACGCAAGCGCACATGACATGCTGGTTGCCAAGGTAAAAACGGGCGGCAAGGGTGCCTGGGGCCCGGTTCCCATGCCGCCGAATCCGAGCGTCAAGCCGGAAGATGCCGGCAAGATCATCGATTGGGTGCTGAGCCTGAAGTGATCTGATCCAGGACTTCCGAACAAGCAAAGGCCGACCTTGTGTCGGCCTTTGTCATGGTGGCAAGCGCGTTTCGAAGGCAATTTTGTTATCTTTTCGGAATAACGAATCGACAGGGGGCGCAGGTGACCATTCATCCTTACTTTTCCGTCGTGGTCGCAGGGTTGTTTCCGCAACTTGCGCTGGCGGCCGAACCGGGCCGGATCGACGCCTTCTTCGGCACACTCAACGGCTATCTCGCCAGCGTCATTTTCTACGACGTCTTTCCCGGCGAGCCGGCCATGCCCTTCATCGTTGCCTGGCTGATCGTCGGCGCGGTCTATCTCACGCTCCGTTTCGGCTTCGTCAACCTGCGCATGATGGGCCACGCGTTTGCTGTGCTGCGCGGCAAATACCGCACAGCCGACGACAAGGGCGAAGTCAGCTCGTTCCAGGCGCTGACCACCGCGCTCTCGGCCACGGTGGGGCTGGGCAATATTGCGGGGGTGGCGATCGCGATTTCCATCGGCGGACCGGGCGCCACCTTCTGGATGATCGTGGCCGGCTTTCTCGGCATGACGACCAAGTTCGCCGAAGCGACGCTGGCGCAGCGTTATCGGGAAATTCGTCCGGACGGCCACATCATGGGCGGGGCGATGGAATACCTGTCGAAAGGATTCGCCGAACTCAACCTGCCGCGCACCGGCAAAGTGCTGGCCGGCATGTTCGCCGTGTTCACGGTGCTGGGCTCGTTCGGCGCCGGCAGCGCCTTCCAGGTCAGCCAGTCGCTCGGCGCGGTGCAAGAGTTGTTTCCGTTCTTTCATGAGGTGCCGATTGCCTACGGCCTTATCATGGGGTTCGCGGTCGGCGTGGTCATCATCGGTGGCCTGCGCCGTATCGCTCACACCGCCGAGGCGGTGGTGCCGACCATGATCCTGGTGTATCTGGCGGCCTGTTTGTGGATTGTCCTCGGCAACGTCGAGCAGGTGCCGCAGGCCTTGAGCAGGATCGTCACCGAAGCCTTCGCGCCGATCGCGGTGGCGGGCGGCATGGTGGGCGCGCTGGTGCAGGGCTTCAAGCGCGCGGCATTTTCCAGCGAGGCGGGTCTGGGGTCGGCAGCCATCGTGCACTCCACTGCCTCGGTCAAATATCCGATTCGCCAGGGCATGGTCGCGCTCTACGAGCCCTTCATCGACACCATCGTCATCTGCACCATGACCGCGCTGGTCATCGTCATCACCGGCGTCTACAACGATCCCGCCACGCTGGCATTGCGCGAAGCCAGCAAGGGCGCGGCGCTGACTTCCGCGGCATTTGCCACGGTGTCCGACTGGTTCCCCATCATCCTGACCGTGTCGGTGGTGTTCTTCGCTTAGGGAATTACATACATAACTCCCGGC
>DILD01000059.1 GCA_002424845.1 Thiobacillus denitrificans
GCGTTCCCTGAGCATCCTCGCGCTGATCGAGGGCGCATCGCTGGTCGCGCTGATCGGTATTGCCGTGCCGCTGAAATATTTCGCCGGCATGCCCGAAGCCGTTCGCGCGGTCGGCCTGGCGCATGGCCTGCTGTTCCTGTGGGCGACCGCCACGTTGCTGTTCGTGCTGTCTCGCGGCTATCTTTCGCCGCTCAAAGGTGCCGGTGTATTCGCAGCCTCGCTGATCCCGTTTGCCGGCCTGTGGTCGCACGGCATGCTGGTGCGCAGCATGAAGGCCCGCAGCCGCGTTGCAGGGCGGTCATAAAATCACCGGACAGACCAAGCTGACGGCTGGCCCGACACATGCGCCGGCTGACGGCTGGCCGCCCTGCCGGTTTATTGCACCGGGTCGAGTTCGGCGCGCACCGAATCCAGGGCTTCCTTCAGGGTCTCCTCGGACAGGAGATTGAGTTGTTCGGCCAGCATCTCGGCTGCGTCGATGGTATCGGCGTCATCGGGCAAGCTCTCGGTATCCAGGTTGGCGACGAACACGGCCGCGGCACCCGTCACCTGCAGCAGATGACGACGCTGGGTCATCAGCATTTCGATTTCTTCGCGCAACAGGCGAACCTCTTCTTGTTTCATGGCGTGCGGGGGCATGCATGTCTCCTTGTTGTGGTCAGCCGAACAGGGTCAATACCCCGGTGTAACCATACAGACGGTTGTGCGAAATTTCGCCGTTGGCAAAAAATCCCACCAGCGGAAAATCACCCAGGGTATCGCGGATCAGTTCCATCTCGCGATGCGGTGTGCCGAACATGTGCTGGCCACGACCCAGACAGGAATAGTACACGCCCCCACGAATCGGGCCGTCCAATTGCGCGCCAATGGCCGCCAGCATGCGCAACAGATCGTCTTCCGCTGTCTGCCGGTCGCGACGGCAAAACAGCAGCGTATCGCCAGCAGAAACATGCTCGCCGATCGCCACCAGGCCGTTCTGCGGGTCGACGCCAAGAATATTGCGCACCAGATAATCTCCGGTATCGGATCCTTGCACCGGCAGGCCGACAAAAATATTGCCCGCCGCGAGGCGCAGATTGTTCGCCAGCTCTTCGCCGATTTCTTCCTTCATCACATCGAGCGCGGGGCGGTGATCCAAACTGCCGATCACGTTCTTGTTGGCTGTGGTGACCCGATGGCGCGGCCCCAATGGCGAAATCCCCTGGGTCAGCCGCGTTGCGAGCTTGACCCGGTCGGAAAACAGCACGCCCGACAGCCCGTTGCTGACGATCTCATCGGCGATTTGTGCCGTATCCCCGCGCGCGCTCGACAGTCCCCCCACGACAAACCCGCTCGATACGCGCGCACTCAGGCCCTCGATCAAATCCTGAATCCGGTTGTTGGCCGGATCGCCGTGCACCACGGCGAAGTAGTACGCGTCATGCCCGATGGTTTCAAGGTTTTCCGGGGTGCGCAGCAGCGGCAACATGCTGAAATCGGCCGGGTCGAACTCTCCCAGCATCACCGCCAGCGCCGGCTCCTCCAGATATTCGACGCCTGTCGCACACACCCCCACCCCAACCGAACCGGTCCAGTGCGGCACCCCGGTTGCCCGTCTGAAAAATGCGAGAATCGCGCCGAGCTCGTTGGCAAAGGCATCGGAAACTTACAGAAACCCGAGGGTCGCCGATTCCGGGATCGCGCCCATCTGCGTCATGCAGGCCTGCGCCGCATCCGCCCAGTCCGGGTGTGTCGCATGGGCAAATTTGAAGGGTGGGGTCATAAGGATGAAATCAGACAGGATGGGCACGATATTATGCAAAACCTGCTTCCAGCTTACACCCATGTCCGAAATTTCAGCCCTTCACCCGCCGATCACGCCCTATGCCAGCGGCATGCTCGAAACACCCGGCATCCACCGCATCTACTGGGAAACCTCAGGCAACCCGGAAGGCATCCCGGCGCTGTTCGTGCATGGCGGCCCCGGTTCCGGCACCTCGCCTGCTCAGCGGCGCTTTTTCGACCCGACGCGCTATCGGATTGTTTTATTCGACCAGCGCGGCTGCGGCCGCTCGACCCCGCACGGCGAGCTCGCCGACAACACCACGCCGCACCTGATCGCCGACATGGAATCCCTGCGGCAAGAACTCGGCATCGACGCCTGGCTGGTGTTCGGCGGTTCATGGGGCTCGACCCTGGCGCTGGCGTACGCCGAAGCGCACCCCGGACGCTGCCTGGGACTGGTGCTGCGCGGCATTTTCCTGTGCCGGAAAAGCGAGATCGACTGGTTTCTCGATGGCATCCGAGCCTTCTTTCCCGAGGCGCAGCGACAACTGGCGGAATTCATTCCCGAGACCGAACGAGGCGACTTGCTCACCGCCTATCACCGCCGGCTGCTCGACCCCGACCCGGCCGTACATCAACCCGCTGCCTACCGCTGGGCCACGTTCGAAGCCTCATGCTCCACCCTGCTGCCCAACCCCGATCTCGTGGCCGCATTCGGCAGCGACCAGACCGCGCTCTCCCTGTCACGGATCGAGGCGCACTATTTCGTGAATGACATCTTCCTGCCCGACAACAGCCTGCTCGCCCATGTCGATCGCATCCGTGCCATTCCGGCCACCATCGTGCAGGGACGTTACGACGCCGTCTGCCCCATTGTGTCGGCCGACGAGCTGGCGCGCGCCTGGCCCGAGGCGCGCTATGTCATCGTGCCCGACGCCGGCCATTCGGCATTCG
The DNA here is from genome assembly GCA_002424845.1 of Thiobacillus denitrificans. GTDB lineage: Bacteria > Pseudomonadota > Gammaproteobacteria > Burkholderiales > Thiobacillaceae > Thiobacillus > Thiobacillus denitrificans_F. The sequence goes on from DILD01000059.1 coordinate 2,719, forward strand.
AACCGGGCATCGCACGCGAGCTGGTTGCCGCCTGCGACCGCTTTGCTGCAAGCGGAGCCTTCAGCTAATGGGACTGTCTCCTTATGTGTTCGACGCCAGCGCCGACAACTTCAACCGCCTGGTGCTGGAAAACTCGCACAAGGGTCCGGTGCTGGTGCACTTCTGGACGCCCAAGGCCGGCCCCTGCTTCATCCTGATGCCGCGTCTGGTGAAACTCGCCGCCGAATACGGCGGCAAGTTCCTGCTGGTGATGCTGAACACCGACGAGCTACCGGAACTGGCACGCCGCTTCGCCGTGAACTCGGTGCCCACGGTGAAATTCTTCTGGCGCGGCGAAGTCGCCCACACCATCCACGGCGCCGACCCCGACAGCAGTTTCCGCGAAGTGCTCGACCGCTTCATCGCCGGCGATGCCCATCGCGCCCACGCGCTGGGCGTGGCGGCCTGGCAGTCGGGCAAGATTCAGCAGGCGCGCATGCTGCTGGCCAATGCGGCAATGGCCGAACCCGACAATCTCGCCATTCCGCGCGACCTTGCCAAACTGCTGTGGAGCGAAGGCGAGGGCGAACAGGCCCTGAAACTGCTGGACAGCCTGCCGCAGGCGGCGCGTGCCGATGCCGACATCGCAGCACTGCGCGCCCATCTCGGCCTGGCCGAAGCCGCGCGCCTGGCGCCGCCGATGGCGGACCTGGATGCGCGCATTGCACAAAACCCCGGGGATCTCGATGCCCGCTACCAGCGGGCTGCGGTGCGGCTTGCCTCGGATGAGTTTGCCGACGCCATGGAAGAGCTGCTGGTCATCCTTCGCACCGACCGCGATTTCCGGAACGACATTGGCCGCACCAGCCTGCTGGCGCTGTTCGACCTGCTGGGTCAGGCGCATCCGCTGACGCGGCAATACCGTCAGGCCCTGTCCGAATCACTGCATTGAATTTCGATCACGCCGCCTTTTCGCCCTACCGGGAATTGATCGACGCGCTGAGCCTGGCGCGTGGCAAGCCATCGCTGGACGATCTCAACGCGCTGGCCGCCATGCACGGCACAACGCAGTCACGAGGCCTGCCACTGCGTTTTTTTGCGCCCGGCGGTCGCCTGTCGGCACGCGATTACGAAACGCACATCCTGCATACCGGGCAGGTGCCCACCCGCCCCGATACCTGGCACGACGTGCTGAATGCGCTGGTGTGGCTACGCTTTCCGGGTTTCAAGTCCGCACTGAACGCAGCCCACGGCGAGGCTATCGAACATGAAACGGACGCCCGGCGCGGACGTCGCCGCGATGCGCTGACCGTGCTGGACGAGTCCGGCGTGTGGGTCATCAGCCGCGACCCGCACCTACCCCGATTGCTGATCGAGCACGCCTGGCAGACGCTGTTCCTGGATCGCCGTCATGACGTTGAAACCCGTATGGCATTTGTAGTGGTCGGCCATGCACTGCTGGAAAAGGCGCTCGCCCCCTACCCCGCGATGACCGGTAAATGCCTGATGCTGATTTCAGATGCGCTCGACACCGATGCGGCCGAGATGGCCGCTGTCAATGCGCTGGAAACGATCGACACCCCGCGCCAGCTGGCCCCACTGCCGATACAGGGCGTGCCGGGCTGGGATGCCGCCAACCGCTGCGAAGGGTATTACGCCAACCGGGACGTTTTCCGCCCGTTGAACTGAGCCACGGACGAATCCGGGCCCACCTGCATCAAGCCGCCGTGGCAGGCAGCTCACCGCCCGCAACCCACGCCTGCGCCAACTCCAGTTCATCGAACAGACGGATATCCGCCGACATGAACAGGCGGTTCACCCACATGCTCCATGCCACCCACTGGTCGCCGGTGAGAATGGCAACCCGACCGAAATCGTTCTTGTGCTCGCGCGAGAATTTCAGTTCTTCCCATGCCACATCGACGCTATACGACAGCATGTCGCGCAGGTCGAACAGCAGATTGACCGTGCCCTGAAACTGGATGCCGTAGCACACCGCCTGTTCGAATTCACGATAGTCATCAAGGGTGAACTGCCCCATCACGGTGACGGCAATCTGGTTGTCCTGGGTGTTCAGGCTGATCATGGTGCGCTCCTTGGAAAAGTAATCGAACTATAACGAATCGGGCTGCATTGGGGTGGAAGCCCGCACCGCCCACACGCCGGCAATCGCCACCACCGCCATACCGATCCAGGCTGGCAGCGGCAGGGTTTCATCGAAAAGCAGCACGCCATACAGCGCTGAAAAACCGACCGTGGTATAGGCCAGCGAGCCGACCGTCAACGTGCGGCCGCGGTGGTAGGCTCGCGTGAGCGCCAGCTGCGCCACCGTCGCGGTGACCCCGATGCCGATCAGCCATAGCCAGTCGCCTGCCCGCGGAACATGGTAGCCGGCCACGGCCATCCAGACCGCCCCGCCCGCTGTCGAGATCAGGGTGAAATAAAACACCACCCGCCATTCGGATTCGCCCAGCTTACCCAGTTGTTTGACGTTGACGTAGGCCACTGCAGCCAGCATGCCAGACACCAGCCCGGCCAGCGCGGGAAGCCAGTCCTGGCCCTGCACCTGCGGGCGTAGCAGCAGCACGATGCCGACAAAGCCCAGCAGCACGGCGCCGACGATGCCCCGCCCGTGGCGTTCGCCCAGCCACCAGGCAGACAGCGCGGCAAGGAACAGCGGTGCCGTGTAGTTGAGCGTGACCGCAGTCGCGAGCGGCAAGCGCGCCAAGGCATAAAAGAACAGAACCAGCGCGGCAAAGCCCGACAGCCCGCGCCAGAAATGCGCCTTGAAATGCGGCGTTGCAAGAGGCGCCAGCAGGCGGCGCTGGCTCACGGCAATGACGCCCCAGATGGCGAGCAGCCCGAATGCCGAGCGGTAGAACACCAGTTCAGCCGGAGAAAACGTGGCGGACGCCTGCTTCACCAGCACACTCATCAACGCAAACAACGCAGCAGCAACCAGCATCCAGCTTGATTTCATCGGAATAAAAACCGTTTAAAGGGAAACGCCAGCACGCCTTTGTACAAAAACAGCAACGCCCGCAGCGACGGCGTCTGGGTTGAAGAGCTTACGCTACATCAAGCGCCAGCGGCGGTCAGAAAACATTCAACCCCAGCTTGCCCATTTCGGCCGGATGTCGCTTGTTGTGGAAAATAATGTATCGTTTGATCCAGCCGATATGGGGCAGCTCGGCGTGGGGATTACCCGGTCATGTACCTGATCGAGCAACCTGGACGGTGTGGCAGCAATTTCTTCTGACGATTTAACGTTGTCAGGCCTTATTGGAAACAGGTGGTTATATGAATCAAAAACCGATCATCCGATCCAAGATTGCCAACGCTTACAAGCATATAAATGCATGCAACAGGACCAGACACAATATCTGAAAAATAATCGTGTCTGAGCCTATTTGTTTTGGGGAGCCATTATGGGTCTAATACTTGCGATGCTGATGTTTCTTGTGGTTTCACCGGCAATGGCTGAGTGGCAGGAGGTTAGCAAGTTCGATGGAACCACCACTTATGTCGACACCCAGTCCATTCTAAAGGATGGGGCTACGGTTAAGGCAAGAGTATTGCTTGACCGATTGTCCACATTTAAGAATACCTCGTTCATGTCTTATCGTAATCATATGGAGTACGACTGCCAAGCGGTAAGAGGCAGGCCAATAGAAGCAGTCGGATTTAGTGGCCAAATGGCCACAGGGACAGCACATTATATTAAATCTAATTCTAGTTCCCCATCTCTATGGAGCGCCAGTTTTGTCCCAGGGTCTCCCGCCGAGGCGGCTCTCAAATACGCCTGTTCTCAGGCTGGCATCGCAGTCGAAACGATAGTGGCAGAAAACACTCCATTTGACGAATTATTCGTAGGTACGTTTGCATCTGAAGCACGAGAGAATTTTGGAGCAGATCAGTTCGGTAAATACGTTATTGAGATTACAAAAAAGGATGACGGTTATTCGTTGAGCTATTCAATGGATGGGCGGCCACTTTTTACAGTAGACGTCCATAAGTGTAGCGAGGAGTCTCTAAAGGCTAGGTATTACCACAATTATGCCTTACCAGGAGAGCTAAAGACGTTGTGCGGCCCACAGAAGTCTGTGCAGATTTTCTACGCACAAAATGGAATTAAGATTTCAGAACAAGCGCCGGCAATAGAAGCAACATATAAAACCCAATATTACGCAAACGTACAATGGGCAATTTATGGATTTAAAAAGGTTAAGTAGTTATCACAAAGAACAAATGGGGCCAGACACGATATTGCTGCTATGCTTTTTTGCATTACTGCCCACGGTGAACGCTTATGGCACGCCTCCCCCGCTACGTCATTCCCTGCCAGCCGCAGCACATCATTCAGCGCGGTAACAACCGGCAAGTTATTTTTGCCGCAGAGGCCGATTATCAGTTCTTTCGTGACGCTCTGGTGGAGGCCGCCAGCAAGCACAATCTGGCTATCCATGCCTATGTCTGGATGACCAATCACATTCACCTGCTTGCCACACCCGGCAAGGAAGACAGCATCAGCAAGGTGTTTCAGTCGGTGGGCAGACGTTATGTGCAGTACTTTAACTACAGCTACAAACGTAGCGGCACGCTATGGGAGGGGCGCTACCGCGCCACGGTGGTGGATAGCGAGCAATATCTGTTAACGTTGATGCGCTATATTGAACTCAACCCGGTACGGGCTGGCATGGTGGCGCACCCCAGGGATTATCCGTGGTCGAGCCATGCTTTTAATGCGCAGGGCGAATCCGGACTTAACTCAAACTGGCTGACGCCTCACGAGGAATATTCCCGTTTGGGACGAAGCAAGGATGAGCGGCAAAGCGCCTATCGACAATTGTTCCGGGCAGCGATATCCGGCCAGGATTTGAAGGCCATTCGCGAATCGACACATAAGGGTTGGGCACTGGGAAACGAGCGATTCAAAGAGCAGATTGAAGCATTGGCACACCGTCAGGCTTCATCAAAAGGTGTGGGCAGGCCGAGGAAGGACAACAATCGATAATCGTGTCTGACCCCATTTCCTTTTCGTGACCCCATTTCCTTTTCGGCTTGCATGTATAGCTTTGCGACAGGAGTTTAATTATGGCCAACAAAAAACCTCTCTTTCAGTTTAAAGAGAGAGAAAATTTTAGCAGAGCTGGCCATAGCCGACAAGGAACTCGCCTTTCAAAATCAAGAGAAGGAAAACCGTGCCGAAGAGCTGATTATAGCCAACAAGGAACTCACCTTTCAAAATCAAGAAAAGGAAAAGCGTGCCGCAGAGCTGG
>DILD01000069.1:0-26318 GCA_002424845.1 Thiobacillus denitrificans
AAAACCAGGAGAAGGAAAAGCGTGCTGCAGAGTTACTCATAGTCAACGAAAAACTGCATGGAGCTTTAATGGATACCGTGCAAGCCGCGATGGCTTTGAGTGAAATGCGCGATCCATACACAGTAGGTCACGAGCGACGAGTTGCTGAAATTGCAGTGGCCATTGGTGCAGAACTTGGCTTTGATAAAGACCGGCAAGAAGGCATGCGTGTAGCCAGTTATTTGCATGATGTTGGCAAAATAAAAGTTCCCGCGGAAATTTTATCCAAGCCTGGAAAGCTGACTGTTAACGAATACAACCTGATTAAGGAGCATCCTCAAGCAGGATATGATGTGCTAAAGCGTGTGTGGTTTCCATGGCCCATCGCTGAAGTGGTCTTGCAACATCATGAGCGCATGGATGGTTCGGGCTATCCCCAAAACCTTAAAGGCGAAAAAATCATCATTGAAGCCCGGATTCTGGCTGTGGCCGATACCGTAGAGGCGATGTCGTCACATCGCCCCTATCGTGCAGGGCTTGGCGTTGAAAAAGCGCTGGCTGAAATTGAGCAGGGGCGCGGCAAGATATTCGACACGGATGTGGTCGATATCTGCCTGATGTTATTCAGGGAAAGAGGGTTTATCATCCCGGATTAATTCCATCCAGAAGCCTGATAGCTGTCACTCAATAAAGGGCCGTGGCCCTTTATTCGTTATCAGCCGCCCGTTAAGGCGTTTTGGACGATCATTTCAAATACGGTTCGATCTCGCGCCGCAGGAAGGCATGAAAGTGCATCATGCCGTCTTCCAGCGGTGACTGGTACGGCCCGGTTTCCGAGATACCCTGCTGATACAGGGCGCGCCGGCCTTTGTGCATGCGCTCGCAGATATCTTCGTCTTCCACCGCGGTCTCGTGATACGCCGCCTGCTCGGCTTCGACAAAGGCGCGTTCGAACAGCGCAATATCTTCGGGGTAGTAAAACTCGACGATGTTGCTGCACGACTCGACGCCGGTCGGCACGATCGACGACACCACCAGGACGTGCGGATACCACTCGACCATCAGGCCGGGATAATAGGTCAGCCAGATCGAGCCGTGCGCCGGCGCCTTGCCCTGCTGGTACGCCAGCACCTGCTCGTGCCATTTCCGGTACACCGGCGAACCGGGTTTCGACAGCCCGCGGTTCACCCCCACCGTCTGTACCGACCACCAGTCGCCGTATTCCCACTTGAGGTCGTTGCAGGTGACGAAGTGGCCGAGGCCCGGGTGATACGGCGCGACGTGGTAGTCCTCCAGATACACCTCGATGAAGGTTTTCCAGTTGCAGGCGTAATGCGTCACCTGCACGCTATCGAGCATGAAGCTGGAGAAATCGAGTTCGCGCGCCGCCTGCATGCCGGCCAGATCGGCTTTCACATCGCGCGTGCCGGCGAACAGCAGGCCCTGCCAGTTCTGCAGGCCGGTGCGGTTGAGGTTGAGGCAGGGGTTGCCGGGAAACTCGGGCGCGCCCATCAGTTGGCCCCGGCTGTCGTAGGTCCAGCGGTGAATCGGGCAGACGATGTTGTTGGACGGCAGCTTGCCGCGCCCGGTCAGCATCAGCGCCTGGCGATGGCGGCACACGTTGGACAGCAGTTCGATGCCCGAGCCGCTGTTGACCAGCATTTTTGCGCCGTCGAACATTTCGAGCGCGTGATAGTCGCCCAGCTCGGGCACCATCAACTGGTGGCCCGCGTAGCCGGGGCCGTGTTTGAACAAATGCTCAAGCTCCAGCGCATAAATGGCTGGATCGAAGTACCAGGAAACTGGCAGTTGCGGCGAAGTTAGCGACAAGGCGCTGGATTCGGCGAGATCGCTCATGGCGTACCCTACTCAAAACCAAGCCCCCTCCCGGTTTGCACCGGAAGCGGCAAGCGTGATCGTGAAACGATCACCATTAAAAACGGCATCGGGGCGAGACGCCCGGATGCCCACCGGATTTAGAGCGTGGCTGTCGCCGATTTATCGGCTTAGAGCATGGTTGTTGACGCTTTAGCGTCTTTACAACCACGGCCTACCCCTTGCGGGTACAACCGCGGCCTGCACCTCCCCGATAGGGGATTGCGGGTGCGGATGACGCCTCGCCCGGATCCATGCTTGACGCGGCGAGGCAAGGTGAAAATTCTAGCATGGCCCCAGCCTCGGGGAGGCGTCGGTGCGCTGAATTTGTTAAAGTAGCGACCTTTCTCCGCCGGGTTCATCTCATGGCCAAGTCCCGCGCCGCCACGCCCCCCAAAGATTACGAGTCCGCACTGGCGGAACTGGAAGCCATTGTGGCCGAAATGGAATCCGGCCAACTGCCGCTGGATGCCTCGCTCGCCGCCTACAAGCGTGGCGCCGAGCTGCTGCAATACTGCCGCCAGCAACTGGCTGACGCCGAGCAGCAGGTGAAGATTCTGGAAAACGGCGCCCTGAAGCCCTTTAAAAACGAAGAACCCGATGACTGATTTTGCCGCCTGGATGCAAGGCTGCCAGACGCGCATGGAAAGCGTGCTGGCCGAGTGGCTGCCCCCTCCCCATATCGCGCCACAGCGCCTGCACGAAGCCATGCGCTACGCGGTGCTGGGCGGCGGCAAGCGGGTGCGCCCGCTGCTGGCCTTTGCCGCCGGCGAGGTCACGGGCGCCGACGCCGAGCGCGTGCAGCATGCCGCGGCCGCGGTCGAACTGATCCACGCCTACTCGCTGGTGCACGACGACATGCCGGCGATGGACGACGACGCGCTACGGCGCGGCAAGCCCACGGTGCACGTCGAGTTCGACGAAGCCACGGCCCTGCTGGTGGGCGATGCCCTGCAGAGCCTGGCGTTCGATATCCTCGCGTCGCAGCCGCTGGCCCACGACACGGCCACTCAGTTGAAGATGGTGCAATTGCTGGCGCAGGCCTCCGGCTCGCGCGGCATGGCCGGCGGCCAGGCGATCGATCTCGCCAGCGTGGGCAAGCCGCTCGATCTCACCGAACTCGAATTCATGCACATCCACAAGACCGGCGCGCTGATCCGCGCCTCGGTGCTGCTGGGCGCACAGTGCGGCGCCATGGCCGACGCCACCGGCGCCGCGCTCGACCATTACGCCAAGTGCATCGGTCTGGCCTTCCAGGTGGTCGACGACGTGCTCGACGCCGAGGCTTCCACCGCCACGCTGGGCAAGACCGCCGGCAAGGACGCCGCCAACAACAAGCCGACTTATGTCAGTCTGCTCGGCGCAGCACGCGCACGCGAGCTGGCGCAGGAACTGCGGGCCGACGCCCATGCCGCGCTGGATCAGCTTGACGCGCCCGCCGGGCGGCTGCGTCAACTGGCCGATTTCGTGGTCGAACGAACGTTTTAATCAAGATGACCACGCCTTTGCTTGACACCCTCGACTGCCCGGCCGACCTGCGCGCCCTGCCCCCCGAGCAACTGCCGCAACTTGCCGCCGAACTGCGCGCGTTCCTGGTGGATTCGGTCTCCCACACCGGCGGCCATTTGGCATCCAACCTCGGCACGGTGGAGCTGACACTCGCGCTGCATTACGTGTTCGACACGCCACGCGACCGCATCGTGTGGGACGTCGGCCACCAGACCTATCCGCACAAGATTCTCACCGGCCGCCGTGCGGCCATGGCCGGCCTGCGCCAGGCCGGCGGCATCGCCGGCTTTCCGCGCCGCGCGGAAAGTGAATACGACGCCTTTGGCGTCGGCCATTCCAGCACCTCGATCTCGGCGGCGCTCGGCATGGCCGAGGCGTTCCACCAGCAAGGCTCCGACCAGCGTGCCGTGGCCATCATCGGTGACGGCGCGATGACCGCAGGCATGGCCTTCGAGGCGCTGAACAACGCCGGCACCACTGAGCTGCCGCTGCTGGTGATCCTGAACGACAACGACATGTCGATCTCGCCCAACGTGGGCGCCCTGAACAACTACCTGGCACGACTGATGTCGGGCAGGTTTTATGCGGCCGCCCGACGCGCCAGCGACAAGGTGCTGTCGGTTGCCCCGCCCATTCGCGAACTGGCCCGGCGCGCCGAGGAACACATGAAGGGCATGGTGACGCCGGGCACGCTGTTCGAGGAATTCGGCTTCAACTACATCGGCCCGATCGACGGCCACGACCTCAATGTGCTGCTGGACACACTCACCAACATCAAGCAGTTGAGCGGCCCGCAGTTCCTGCATGTGGTCACCAAAAAGGGCAAGGGCTATGCGCCCGCAGAAGCCAACCCCTGCCTGTATCACGGTGTATCGCGTTTCGACTCGGCGACCGGCGTTGCCGAAAAATCCGGCGGCAAGCCGACCTACACCCAGATATTCGGCGACTGGCTGTGCGACATGGCCGCCGCCGATACGCGGCTGGTCGGCATCACGCCGGCGATGCGGGAGGGCTCCGGCCTGGTGCGCTTCTCGGAAGAATTTCCCGCGCGCTATTTCGATGTCGGCATCGCCGAACAGCATGCGCTGACCTACGCCGCCGGCCTGGCCTGCGAGGGCGTCAAGCCGGTGGTGGCAATCTACTCGACCTTCCTGCAGCGCGCCTATGACCAGCTGATCCACGACATCGCGCTGCAAAACCTGCCGGTAATGCTAGCGATCGATCGCGCCGGACTGGTGGGTGCAGACGGCCCGACGCACGCCGGCAGTTTCGACCTGTCCTTCCTGCGCTGCATTCCCAACATGCTGATTGCTGCACCGTCGGATGAGAACGAATGCCGCCGCCTGCTGACCACCGCCTTCCTGCATAACGGCCCGTCGGCCGTGCGCTACCCGCGCGGCCAGGGCAGCGGTGCCGCCCTCGATGCAGGGCTTGATCCGGTCGAGGTCGGCAGGGGCGTCCTGCGGCGCAAAGGGCGCGATGTGGCGCTGATCGCCTTCGGCAGTCTGGTCGCCCCTGCGCTGGCCGCGGCCGAGGCACTCGACGCCAGCGTGGCCGACATGCGTTTCGTCAAACCGCTGGATGCCGCGTTGCTGCGCGAACTGGCGCAAAGCCATCGTCTGCTGGTCACGCTGGAGGAAAACGCCGTGGCGGGCGGTGCCGGGGCAGCGTGCGCCGAAACGCTTGCCGCGCTGGGCCTGAGCGTGCCCATCCTGCATCTGGGCCTGCCCGACACGTTCATCGAACATGGCGATCCGGCAAGCATGCTGGCTGACTGCGGCCTTGACGCAAGCGGCATCGAACATGCGATCCGCCAGCGGATAACCCCATTACCCGAGTAGTTTACTCAACTATTCCGGCAGTTTATACTCAGTCTAAACTGTAACGATCAAGGAGCCTGCCATGAACCAGATTTGCGATACCGCCGCCTGCATGCCCGACGTGCAAAGCTCGGCCGACACCCGGCAAATCGCCATCAACAAGGTCGGCATCAAAAGCATTCGCCATCCCATTCGGGTGGCCGACAAGAACAATGGTGTCCAGCACACCATCGCCACGTTCAACATGTATGTGTTCCTGCCGCACAACTTCAAGGGCACGCACATGTCACGTTTCATCGAAATCCTCAACACGCGCGAGCGTGAGATTTCCGTTGAAAACTTCGAAGGCATGCTGCGCCAGATGGTTGAACGTCTGGAAGCCGAATCGGGTTATATCGAGATGAGCTTTCCCTATTTCGTGAACAAATCCGCACCTATTTCAGGCGTGCAGAGCCTGCTGGACTACGAAGTCACCTTCGTCGGCCAAATCGAAAAAGGGAAATACACCCACACCACCAAAGTGCTGGTGCCGGTCACTTCGCTATGCCCGTGTTCGAAGAAAATCTCCGACTATGGGGCGCACAACCAGCGCTCGCACGTCACGGTAAGCGCCAGGACCAACGGTTTCCTGTGGATTGAAGACCTGGTGCGCAAGGTCGAGGACCAGGCCTCGTGCGAGCTCTTCGGTCTGCTGAAGCGGCCGGACGAGAAGTACGTCACCGAACGCGCCTACGACAACCCGAAATTCGTCGAAGACATCGTGCGCGACGTCGCGGCGGCAATGAATGCCGAGCCGCTGATCGATGCTTATGTGGTGGAAGCCGAAAACTTTGAGTCCATTCACAATCACAGCGCATATGCCCTGATCGAGCGCGACAAAATGCAAGCGTAAGCACTCCATGCCGCCAGACAGCAAGGCCCGCCTGTGCGGGCCTTGCTGCTTTCTGCCGCATGAATCAATACCGCTGGATCAGCGTCATGGTCTGCCCGTCCCGCTTCATTTCCATCCGGTTGAGAAAGCTCATCCCAAGCAAAGGCACATTGAGGCCGGACTCCACCACCATGCCGGCCACATGGTTGACGGTGATGCCGCCGATCTTAACCGAGTTGAACGTGACGCGCCAGGCAGGCACCACACCGGCCGCCGTACCGACGCCAACCGCCTGCGAGGTCTTGTACTCAAGCCCGATGCGCCTGGCTTCATGCGCGCTGATGGCGATGGTCGTGGCGCCCGTGTCCACCAGAAAGTTCATGGGATAGCCGTTGATCGAGCCCGCCGCGGTAAAGTGGCCCTGGGCATTGGCCGTCAGCGAAACGCTCGGACGCGCGCCCGTTGCCGCCCCGCCGGCAAACGATTGCCCCATGCCCAGAGTACGACGCTTGCCGTCAACATCGAAACTGGCGCTGTCCGAATCCGCTGCAAGTAACGTTACACTGCTTATTGTTTGCCCTACGCTCAAGGTATGCGGCTTGCCGCCATCAATGACGACAATGGCCTTGTCCTTGAACAGCCCCACGACCGAAATGCTCGTCGCCCAGGCGGACGTGCAGCCGAGCAGGCCGGCCGACAAGATGAATAAAACCGATTTACGCGTGCACAACATCATGAATCCTGTTCTGATTTTTCGTCATTCCGCCACCGAGGGGCCGGGCTATTTCACCACGTTTCTGGATGATCACGATATCCCTTGGAAACTGGTGCGGATCGATTCCGGTGACGCCGTGCCCGATCATCTTGACGGTGTTTCCGGCATCTGCCTGATGGGCGGGCCGATGAGCGTGAATGACGACCTACCCTGGATTCCGCCACTGCTGGCGCTGATACGCGATGCCATCGCGTCCGACATTCCGGTGATTGGCCACTGCCTGGGCGGACAACTGATGGCCAAGGCACTGGGGGGATCGGTCGGCGCCAACCCGGTGAAGGAAATCGGCTGGGGCAACGTCCACATCACCGACAGCGACGCCGCGCGCCCCTGGCTGGGTAACACGGAAAATCCCATGCTGGCGTTTCACTGGCACGGTGAAACCTTCAGCCTGCCTCCGGGCGCCACCCGCATTCTGGAAAGCGACTTTTGCGCCAATCAGGCTTATGTACTGAATGACCGTCATATCGGCATGCAATGCCATGTCGAAATGACACCCGAACTCATCGCCAGCTGGTGTGACAACGGGGCTGCCGAGATTGCCGCCAGCGACAGTTCCGGCGTGCAGACCCCCGCCACCATCCAGGTGGACCTGCTCGCCCGGGTCGCCCAATTACACCGTTTGGCCGACAAAATTTATTCCCGCTGGATTCAAGGGCTTAGAAAATAATCGCACGACAGCCTCACGAAGACGCTAGACAGCCGCATCGCGCGGCGTAGGATAGACACCGGACTGAGTCCAGTTTCACAAGCAATATCAGACAACGGAGGTTTTAATGCAGAACGTCGATTACACCAACTTCGATTTCGGCGAACGCCTGAATGGTTTTATTCAGGAAGTTATGAATTTCGGCGGCGCCCCCCGCACCGAAGCCGATCTGACCGAAGGCCAGAAGGTCTTCGTGCGCGCAGTCAAGCGCGAAATGGTCAAGTATGCCGACCCCGGCCGCCAGGGCTACCCGCACAACCTGCTGGAGCAGATGGAGTCCTTCACGCGCACCATTGGCGACCTGCACAACTCCTATTTCGACTCGGGCATGCGCAAAGTCAGCGATTGTCTCTACAACCGCTGGAAGATGCTCTACGAAGAAACCAAGAAACTGGCCGCCGCCGGGGCCGACACCCAACTCGCCTGGGTTGACGTGATCAAGACGGAACAAACCGACATGCCCGCCTTCTTTGACGCGTAAGCTGTTGTTAACAAAACAAAAAAGCCCGGTAGTTCCGGGCTTTTTTGCTGGCAGGCCGCAATATCAACCCCGCTTATCCTCAAATAAAAATAAAGCATTATTCAGGCGCCGGGCCGGGTGCTATCCTGCCCGGACTCTAATACCCACATCAAGTCTGAGGAGACAGCATGTCCAAACTGGTACGCCCCCACGGTGGCGGTGAACTCAAGCCCCTGCTGCTGACGGGCGATGCGCTGGCCGCTGAAAAAGCGCGTGCAGCCTCGCTGCCTAAAGTCAACCTGTCCTCGCGCGAAACAGGCGACCTGATCATGATGGGCATCGGCGGCTTTACCCCGCTGGAAGGCTTCATGACCCACGGCGACTGGGAAGGCGTGTGCGACGGCTACAAGATGGCCAACGGTCTGTTCTGGCCGATCCCGGTCACCCTGTCGACCAATGACGAAGCCATCAAGGCCGGGGACGATATCGCGCTGGTAGACGGCGAAACCGGCGACATCATGGGCACCATGAAGGTGACCGAGAAATACGGCATCGACAAGGCCCATGAATGCATGCAGGTCTACAAGACCACCGACCTCGATCACCCCGGTGTCAAGATGGTCATGGAGCAAGGCAAGTACAACCTGGCCGGCCCGGTCAAGGTGCTCTCCACCGGCACGTTCAAGGAAGAGTACGGCGACCAGTTCATGACGCCTGCCGAGACCCGTGCCAAGTTCGAGCAGCTGGGCTGGTCCAAGATCGCCGCTTTCCAGACCCGCAACCCGATGCACCGCAGCCATGAATATCTGGCCAAGATCGCCATCGAAACCATGGACGGCGTGCTGGTGCACTCGCTGCTGGGCGCGCTGAAGCCGGGCGACATCCCCGCCGAAGTCCGTTCCGAAGCCATCAGCGTGCTGGTCGACAACTATTTCGCCCCCAACACCGTGATCCAGGCCGGCTATCCGCTGGATATGCGCTATGCCGGCCCGCGCGAAGCGCTGCTGCATGCGCTGTTCCGCCAGAACTATGGCTGCTCGCACCTGATTGTCGGCCGCGACCACGCCGGTGTGGGCGACTACTACGGCCCGTTCGACGCGCAGAAGATTTTCGACGAAATCCCCAAGGGCTCGCTGGAAACCGTCAACATGAACATCGACTGGACCTTCTGGTGCAACAAGTGCGGCGGCATGGCCTCGCAGCGCACCTGCCCGCACACCAAGGACGATCGCATCCTGCTGTCCGGCACCAAGGTGCGTTCGATGCTGTCCGAAGGCCAGGATCTGCCGGTCGAATTCAGCCGCCCGGAAGTCGCCAAGGTGCTGCAGAAGTACTACGCCGGCCTCACTGCGGAACAGAACGTCAAGGTCGAACTGAAAGGCCACTCGGCCGCATGATTTTTTTCCTCCGGCAGCCATGCCTGGAGGAGGTTACCCCGTTCGCGGCAGTAATCGACGGGGCAAGGGTTTTAGGACACGAGCCTACCGGAAGCGGATTCGCGATACGCCCCGGCCAAGGACGGGTTCAGTTCTAGACGGACCGCGACGTACGCGGATTGTTAGCTAACTTTAGGAGACTGTAATGCCAACCTATGTTCGTACCGACAAGTGCGACGGCTGCAAGGGTCAGGATAAGACCGCTTGCATGTACATCTGCCCGCACGATCTGATGAAGCTGGACAAGGACGGTTCGGAAACCGGCCACGCCATGCGCGCCTTCAACCAGGAGCCCGAGCAGTGCTGGGAGTGCTATTCCTGCGTGAAGATTTGCCCGCAGCAGGCCATCGAGTGCCGCCACTACGCCGACGTCGTNNTGGGCGGCATGGTGCAGCCGCTGCGTGGTTCCGACTCCATCATGTGGACCATCAAGTTCCGTAACGGCGTGCTGAAGCGTTTCAAGTTCCCGATCCGCACCACGCCCGAAGGCTCCATTGACTGCTACGGCGGCAAGCCCATGCCCAAGATGGCTGAGATCGAATCGACCGGTTCGTTCACCCGGGACATGATGGGCGGCTACCGCGCCGGCAACCCCGCCGAACTGATCCGTAAGTAATCCAGATTTAATTGAAAGAGGTGTGAAATGGCTGGAGAATTTGGTAATCCCGAAGTTATCCAGGAGGAAGTAGACATCCTCCTGATCGGCGGTGGCATGGCATGCTGCGGCGCCGGTTACGAAGTCATGCGCTGGGCCGATGCGGCCAAAGCCGAAATGGGCATCGATCTGAAGATCAAGCTGGTCGACAAGGCCGCGATGGACCGTTCCGGCGCCGTGGCGCAGGGCCTGTCCGCGATCAATACCTACATCGGCTCGGAGCAGGATCCCGCCGACTACGCCCGCATGGTCTCCAACGACCTGATGGGCATCACCCGTGATGACCTGGCCTACGACCTGGGCCGTAACGTGGACGATTCCGTGCACCTGTTCGAAGAATGGGGTCTGCCGATCTGGAAAACCGACGAAAACGGCGAGCGTCATGACGGCGCCCAGGGTCTGCCCGCGCTGAAGGACGGCGGCAAGCCCGTGCGTTCCGGCAAATGGCAGATCATGATCAACGGCGAATCCTACAAATGGATCGTTGCTGAAGCCACCAAAAAAGCGCTCGGCATGGATCGCATCGAAGAGCGCATCTTCATCGTCAAGCTGGTCAACGACAAGAACGACCCCAACCGCATCGCCGGTGCAGTCGGCTTCTCGACCCGCGACCACAAGGTTGTCGTGTACAAGGCCAAGGCCATTCTGCTGGCTGCCGGCGGTTGCGTGAACATCTTCCGTCCGCGTTCGGTTGGTGAAGGTACCGGCCGCGCCTGGTACCCGGTGTGGAACGCAGGTTCGACCTACGCGATGGCTGCCGAAGCCGGCGCCGAGCTGACCATGATGGAAAACCGCTTCGTGCCCGCCCGCTTCAAGGACGGTTACGGCCCGGTCGGCGCATGGTTCCTGCTGTTCAAAGCGCAAGCTGTGAACGCCTACGGCGAAGTCTACATGGTGAAAAACAAGGAACTGCTGAACGACTACCCCCCCTACGGGCAGGCAGCCGTTCCCGCATCGTGTCTGCGTAACCACCTGATGCTGAAGGAAATGCAGGAAGGCCGCGGCCCCATCTACATGGACACCGTGACCGCGCTGGCCAAACTGCGCGAGACCCTGACCCCGCGCGAAGTGAAGCACCTGGAGGCTGAAGCCTGGGAAGACTTCCTCGATATGTGCGTCGGCCAGTGCGGCATCTGGGTGGGCGAGAACATCGAGCCGGAGAAGAAAAACTCTGAACTGATGCCGACCGAGCCCTACCTGCTGGGTTCGCACTCCGGCTGCTGCGGCATCTGGGTGTCGGGTCCGACCGATGTGGGCGCGCCGACCGACGAAGCGCACGCCGACGCAGGCAAGATCCCGGCTCACCTGCCCAAGGGCTGGAACTGGGGCTACCGCTCGATGACCACGGTCAAGGGTCTGTTCACCGCCGGCGACGGCGTGGGCGCATCCGGCCACAAGTTCTCCTCCGGCTCGCATGCCGAAGGCCGCATGTGCGCCAAGTCCATGGTCAAGTACTGCATCGACAACAAGGACATGAAGCCAGAACTCGACACCCCCGTCGAGCAACTGGTGGAAGATATCTACAAGCCGGTGCGCACTTTCCTGGAATTCAAGGACTACACCACGGCGATCGACGTCAACCCCAACTACATCACGCCCAAGATGCTGCAGTTCCGTCTGCAGAAGATCATGGACGAGTATGTTGCCGGTGTCGCGACCTACTATAAAACCAATGCCAACATGCTGGCCGTGGCTGAAGACAAGCTCGGCATGCTGAAGGAAGACGCAGAGAAGATGCGTGCGAAGGACCTGCACGAACTGCTGCGCGCGTGGGAAAACTACCACCGCATCCTGACGGCCGAAGCCCACATGAAGCACATCCAGTTCCGTGAAGAAAGCCGTTACCCCGGCTTCTACTACCGCATGGACAAGAACTTTGTCGATGAGGAAAACTGGCATTGCTTCGTGAACTCGGTGTACGACAAGAACTCCAAACAGTGGAACTGCTTCAAGCGCGCCCACGTGGATCTGGTCGACAAGTCCAAGCTGTTCAAGCCCGCTGCCCACTAATTCATCAGTGAAGCAGTAAACTCCGGGCGCCTCAGGGCGCCCGGTTTTTTTCCGGTTTCAATAACAGCAAGGCAAACAAGGATGTTCAGCATCCAGTCGAAAGCGCGTACCCTACGCACTCACGACTGTGTGTTGATTGATTTTTGAAGTGAAGGGGCCCAGCCCCAAGAGGTTGAACCATGAATGAAGCTGAATTTAAAGACATGATCGAAGACTCCCCTTTTGGGGGCAGCCCGGTCAAACCCATCATGCTGGCAGAGAACGCGCAATTGCAGTTCCGTTGCCACCGCAACGTCAAATGCTGGAACGCCTGCTGCAGCAATATCGACATTCCGCTGACGCCTTACGACGTTCTGCGTCTGAAGAAACGCCTGGATATGTCGTCAGGCGAATTCCTCAAGCAGTATTCGGTGCCGTTCGAAATGGACAAGGATGGCATGCCCGGCATCAAGCTGAACCCGGTCGAAGGTGGCACCGCCTGCCAGTTCATGACGCCCGAAGGCTGCGGTGTCTACGAGGACCGACCCACTGCCTGCCGCTACTACCCGGTCGCCCTGCTGACCATGCGCCGCTCCGACGAATACGTCGATCGCAGCGCCTACGCCATGGTCAAGGAAGCCCATTGTCTCGGCCATTTCGAAGACAAGACCCAGACTATCGAAGAATACCGCCGCGACCAGGGCGTTGAAGAATACGACCAGAAGGCGCACGCCTGGCGGCAACTGGTGGTCAAGCGCAAATCGGCCGGCCCGGCCATCGGCAAGCCGACGCCGGTTTCCAACCAGTTGTTCTTCATGGCAAGCTACGATGTCGACCGCTTCCGCGCCTTCATCATGAGTCCGAGCTTCAACGACACTTACGATATCCCGGTCGAGGTCATGGCGACGCTGATCGCCGACGACGAAGCCCTGCTCGACTTTGGCCTGAATTTCCTGCGCCATGCCCTGTTCGGGGAAAAATTCGTCGAAGAACGGCCTGACGCCTACGAGAAACGCCTGGCGCGGCGCCGTGCCTTGGCCGAGCAGGAAAATGAGACCGAATTCCAGAAAAAAATGGACCTGGAAGACGACAAATACTCGGGCGAGCACTGATCCCATGCGTTTGTTTGCACTTGTTCTGATCGCGTTGCCGGGACTGCTCCCGACCATGGCCTCGGCGCAGGCGACGCTCAACAAGTGCATCAACGCACAGGGCGGGATTACCTATTCCAATCTGCCCTGCCGCGATGCGCAGGAAGTACGCAAGGTGGAAATCGACCCGGCGCCCTCTCCCGCTCCGCAACAAGTCCAGCCAGCCCCGACCCAGCTTCCGCCGGCCCAGCCAGTCGCCCCCAAGGCAGTGAGCCTCAATGAGCCGGGCACCATTCGTGTCAAAACATCGCACACCACCGGCAAACCCGGAGCGCCAGTCTCATCGAGTCAGTGCGACATCCTGACGGGAAAACTGGGGCGCGTGTTCGACAAAATGGATGCTGCGCGTCGCAATGGCTATACGCAGCAGCAAATGAATGGATGGAACGCGGATATCAAGGAACTTGAACACAAGAAACAGCAATCCGGCTGTTTCTGAGTCTCACCGATCATCATGAACGCCCGCACCTTCGACCCCGCCCACCACCTGATTGAAAAAGAGCCCTACTACGAGGCCGTTGGCGACGAAATCCAGCTGTTCGAGGCAGCCTGGCGCCAGCAAATTCCCGTACTGCTGAAAGGCCCTACCGGCTGTGGCAAAACGCGCTTCATGGAACACATGGCGTGGCGCCTCAAACGGCCGCTGATCACGGTGTCGTGCCACGATGATCTCACCGCATCCGATCTGGTGGGTCGCTATCTGGTCAAGGGCGGCGAGACCGTATGGGTCGATGGCCCACTCACGCTCGCAGTACGGTGCGGTGGCATTTGCTATCTGGATGAAGTCGTCGAGGCGCGCAAGGACACGATGGTGGTGATTCATCCGCTCGCGGATGACCGCCGCGCCCTTCCAATGGAAAAGCTCGGACAGATCATCGAGGCACCACCCGAGTTTTGCCTTGCGATTTCCTACAATCCCGGCTATCAGAGCGTGCTCAAGGATCTCAAGCAGTCGACTCGGCAACGCTTTGTTGCACTGGAATTCGATTACCCGTCAGCCGAGCTCGAACGGCGCATCGTGGCGACCGAGTCAGGGGTAAGCGAGGCCGTGTCGGGAAATCTGGTGCGCTTCGCGCAATTGACCCGCAACCTCAAGGGCAGCGGCCTTGAAGAAGGCGCATCAACCCGCCTGCTGGTGCATGCCGGAAAATTGATTGCGGATGGTGTGAGCCCGGTCACCGCCTGCAAAGCCGCCGTCGCCCAGGCCGTCACAGACGATGCCGATATGCTGAAAGCCATTCAGGAACTCTCCTCGTCGATTTTCTGATCGACTGCACGGGGACTCTCATGGCTCAGTCACCCCTCAGCGCAGAACATATCGAAGCTCAATTGCACGTCTGGCTGGATACCGAGTTCACGTTCTACAAGGTTGAGCGGGTGGCAGCTGAACTTGCCAGGCTGGAACGGGATCATCAGGATTTCATCCTCGGCTGGATTCGCCGCATTGCCTCCACGCATATCACCCTGGCCTGGCAGTTTGGGCAGCGTGCGCCGGCGCTGTTGATGCGCATGGAACGACGCCTGCTTGAAGCCTGGGCCGTGCATACCTGCGACACTTTCGATCGGAGTGGCCTGCAAAGCGCGCTACGCGTGATGGAGCAGGCTGACAACTTCGATGAGAACAAGCGGCGCAACGATGCGACCGGGGTGCTGTTCGAGGAAGTCTCCCCCGTTCTCGGCAACTTCATCTGCGGCCTGTCCGGGCGTCGCTTGCGACTGGAGGAAGGCGACGGCGCCTGGACAGACGGAGAGCGGCTGGTTCTGCCGCCGTTGATCGCGGCGCTACCGGGTGAAACCGACAATTTCAAGCTCGCCAAGGTAATGGTGACCTTGTTGTGGGCGCAAACCCGATTTGGCACCCTGCGCATCGATTTCGCTGCGATCGGGGCACGCTACGAAGATCCTGAGCGTGCGCTAACGCGCCTGCTCGCGCTGGAAACCCTGCGTCTCACCGCACACATTGCACAGGAATTGCCGGGGCTGCATCGTGAGATGCTGCGCTTGCGCGCCCTGCTGGATCCGCCCCTGCCGCCAGACTGGCAGGCGTTCGCCACGCAGTTGGCAACGCCCGGCACCCCGCTCGAAGCCAGTCTCAGCCTGCTTGATGATGCATATGCCCTGGACAGTTGTCCCAGCTGGTCCGATCAAGGCGTCATTCGTCCCGATGCGATAGCCAGCGCGCGCGCGGCCCGGCTCGAAAAAGAAAAAGCACGGCTACGCATCAAGCTGGCCGAATTGCTGAAAGAGCAGCCACCCGACAATCTGACGACGACACAGGACACGTCAGACAAGCCCAGGATCGAGGCAACCGCACAGGACGAAAACGGCAAGCTCGATTTCGAGATCACCCTTGATGGCGCACCGCTGGCACCACCCGATGACGTCAAACAACTGCTGATGTCGATCTATCTCGATTTTGGAGAAATTCCGCCGGAATACCTGACGCCCGCCGGCGACGGCGAATATGACCCCAAACAGGTATTTGACCAGCCGGAGGATCCGGATGCCGTCTGGCATGGCACGTACCATGAAAAAGGTGCCGAGCTTTTCCCGGAATGGGATCACGGCCGACAGCATTACCGCAAGAACTGGTGTGTGATGCGCGAGAAGGCCGTAGCACCGGTATACGACCGCTTTGTCGAGGACACGCTGCTTAAATACCAAGGCGTAGTCAAGCAGCTGCGCCTGAAATTCGAAGCCTTGCGTGATGAAAACCGTATCGAAAAACGCCAGACCCAGGGCGACGAAATTGATCTCGACGCATTGATCGAAGCACTTGCAGAGGCCAGGGACGGACGCGAAATGAGCGACCGCCTGTTTGTGCATCAGCACCGGACCGAGCGCAATATTGCCGTCGCTTTTCTGGTCGACATGAGCGGATCGACCAAAGGCTGGATCAACGAGGCCGAGCGCGAAGCCCTGGTTCTGTTATGCGAAGCGTTGGAATTGCTGGGTGACCGCTACGCAATTTACGGATTTTCCGGAACGACCCGGAAACGCTGCGAGCTGTTTCGCATCAAAACGTTTGACGATGCCTATGATGCCGATGTCAAAGCACGCATTGCCGGTATCCGGCCCCAGGAATACACGCGCATGGGCTTTGCGCTACGCCACATGACCAAACTGTTGAACAGGGTGGAAGCAAAAACCCGCGTGCTGGTGACCCTTTCTGACGGTCGCCCCGATGATTATTTTGATGTCTACCATGGCCAATATGGCATCGAGGACACGCGCATGGCCCTGCTGGAAGCCAGCCGAACCGGCATTCATCCGTTCTGCATCACGCTCGATCGCGAAGCGCGCGATTACCTGCCGCACATGTATGGCTCCGCACGTTACGTCATCCTGGATGACGTGCAACAATTACCGCTGAAAGTCACCGATATTTACCGACGCATCACGACATGACCCTGAACGAACTGAAGGTTGGACTTTTCTACAGCAATGGCGCCTACGGCCGCACTTGGGGCGTGCGCCAGTTGTCCGAGATTTCTACGGACACAGAGACCGGCGAGAGGATAGTCCACTTCAAGGGAATTGCAGGAACCTGCCGCCGCAAAAAAGGCCACTGCAGCCCAGTGGAATTTGCCCGCTGGGCCAAGTATCTGGTTGCACTGCAGGAAAACGACTGGAAACGGATCGGTGGCGACGCACCTTCATCCATTGAGTCTGATGAAATCTAATCGGCGGTAGGCAAGTCCACTTCAGGCTCATCCTCAAGCTGCACAGCTTCTTGCGTGCCAAGATAATCCATCACCGCATAGGTCAGCGCAGTGCAACCGGTACCGTCCAGCGCTGAAATCACGAACACCGGCCCGGTCCACTCGTAGTCCGCCACAAACTTGGCCACCACAGCCTCGCGTTCGGCCTCGTCCACCATGTCGATCTTGTTCAGCACCAGCCAGCGCGTCTTGTCATAAAGTTTCTGGTCGTACTTGCGCAGTTCCTCAACGATGGCGCGCGCCTCATGTACCGGGTCGCCGTCCTCCCAGCGCGGCGAAATGTCGACCAGATGCAGCAGCACCCGAGTGCGCTGCAAATGGCGCAGGAACTGGTGGCCAAGGCCCGCACCTTCGGCGGCGCCCTCGATCAGTCCCGGAATGTCGGCGATGACAAAACTGCGTTCGCTGTCCACCCGCACCACACCCAGGTTGGGCGCCAGCGTGGTGAACGGATAGTCGGCCACCTTGGGGCGCGCCGCCGACACGGCACGGATGAAGGTCGACTTGCCCGCATTGGGCATGCCCAGCAGGCCAACGTCGGCCAGCACCTTCAGTTCCATCTCCAGTTCCCATTCCTCGCCCGGTTCGCCCAGCGTGTGCTGGCGCGGCGCGCGGTTGGTGCTGGATTTGAAATGCAGGTTGCCCAGCCCGCCCCTGCCGCCCTTGGCCAGGCAAACCGTCTGCCCGTCCACCGCCAGATCGGCGACCACTTCACCGCTGTTGATGTCGGTGAACGCCGTGCCCACCGGCACGCGGACAACGAGGTCCTCGCCACCCTTGCCATAGCACTGCGCGCCACGCCCGTTTTCGCCTTTTTGCGCCTTGAAGATGCGCTTGAAGCGAAACTCGACCAGGGTATTGATGTTGCGGTCGGCCACCGCGATTACACTTCCGCCGCGACCGCCATCGCCCCCATCTGGACCGCCAAATGGAATGTTTTTCTCACGGCGGAACGAAGCGCTGCCATCTCCGCCGTTGCCAGCGATGACCTGAATTTTGGCTTCGTCGATAAATTTCATATTGGAGATAGCCTAATTAATTCTGCACAAACAAAAAAGCCCCATCCGGCGGACAGGGCTTTCTGGCGAACGAGTCGGACTCAGCTCAAATCGAATCAGGCCGCAACCGGCTCAATGCGAACCATCCTGCGACGGGCCGCGCCCTTGATCTCGAACTTGACCGTGCCATCCGCCTTGGCAAACAGCGTGTGGTCCTTGCCGATGCCGACGTTATCGCCCGGATGAAACTGGGTGCCACGCTGACGCACGATGATGTTGCCAGCCAGAACCAGCTCGCCGCCATAGCGCTTCACGCCAAGACGTTTCGACTCTGAATCGCGACCGTTACGCGAACTGCCGCCTGCTTTCTTGTGTGCCATGGTATGTGCTCCTTATGCGGTAATGCCGCCGATTTGTACTTCAGTGAAGTACTGGCGATGGCCTTGGCTCTTACGATAGTGCTTGCGGCGGCGCATCTTGAAAATCTTGATCTTGTCGCCGCGTGCCTGATTCAGCACCGTGGCGGTAACCGTGGCGCCGCGCAGCATGGGCGCGCCCATCTTGATGTCGGCGCCGTCGCCAACCATCAACACCTGATCAAAGGTGATCTCGCTACCGATCTCGGCCTCGAGCTTTTCAATTTTAAGTTTGTCACCGGCGCTCACGCGATATTGCTTGCCGCCGGTTTTGATGACTGCGTACATGGGGGTCTCCAACCAATACGAACCCAGGAAAGCGCGAGATTCTATCGGTCTTGCTCGAACAAGTCAAACCATTCGACAGACTATTTCAAGTCATGCATGGCAGTGAAAAAGCCTGCCGAGCCTGCTACCATTGTGGGCTACCCCATAACCAGCCTGAATTGTGTCCCTGGAGAGCCTGCAATCCTACCTGGCCGAAGACATGCGCGCCGTCGACCATGTCATCCGCCAAAGCCTGTATTCCGACGTGGTGCTGATCCGCCAGGTTTCCGAATACATTATCAATAGCGGCGGCAAGCGACTGCGTCCGGCGCTGGTATTACTGTCCGCCGGTTGCTTCAATTATCAGGGACGTGCTCATCATGAGCTTGCCGCCGTGGTCGAATTCATCCACACCGCCACCCTGCTGCACGACGATGTCGTCGACGAGTCAGAGTTGCGGCGTGGCCGCGAAACGGCTAATGCCTTGTTCGGCAATGCCGCCAGCGTATTGGTTGGCGACTTTCTCTATTCGCGCGCCTTCCAGATGATGGTGGCGATTGACAGCATGGAAGTCATGCGCATTCTGTCCGATGCGACCAACACCATCGCCGAAGGCGAGGTATTGCAATTACTCAACTGCAATGACCCCGACATTGACGAAGAGAACTACCTGCGCGTCATCCGTTACAAGACTGCCAAGCTGTTTGAGGCGGCAAGCCGACTCGGTGCCGTCATCGGCGGAGGAACCCCGGAAGAAAAGGAAGCGCTGGCACGCTACGGCATGCATCTCGGTACGGCGTTCCAGCTGATTGACGACGTGCTGGATTATTCGGGGGATTTCCTCAAGACCGGCAAAAACATTGGCGATGACCTTGCCGAGGGCAAGCCGACCCTGCCGCTTCTGCATGCAATGAAGCACGGCACCGTCGAACAGGCCGCCAGCATCCGCCAGGCGATCGAGCACGGCGGCCTCACGGAATTTCAAAGTGTGCTCGCGGCGATCAAGGATACAAACGCACTGCAATACACTCACGAGGCCGCGCAGCGCGAAATTCAGATGGCCAATTCAGCAATTTCTTGCTTGCCTGATTCAAATTCCAAATCAGCTTTGCTACAATTAGCGGCTTTCGCGGTTGACCGTAGTTTTTGACCGCGACTTTGTTAAAGTTTTCCCGGTAGTTCTTGCATGGGGTTCAGAAATGGACCCGCCATCTGCCTCGGGGCGTAGCTCAGCCTGGTAGAGTACTGCGTTCGGGACGCAGGAGTCGGAGGTTCGAATCCTCTCGCCCCGACCATCATACTTTGACTCCGCTGCCTTGATCTTCAGCGGATCGAACACATCTCTCGCTGCTGTACGGCGGCCAACATAAACTCAATTTCGATATCAGAATCAGACCGGCTTGCAAACCCGATCCGCTGAAGAACAAACCGATGCCCCGCCTTCACTTGCTCATCGCGCTCATAACCGCCACGGCATTGTCGGGCTGCGCCGTCGTTGCGGTTGCCGATGCCACCGTCTCAGTCGTTGCGACCGGCGTGAAGCTCACGGCCAAAACTGTCGGCGCAGTGGCCGATGCAATGATTCCGGATGACGAAAACGAGAAAGCGCAAAACAAAAAATAGCCCCGCATAAACGGGCAATCCCGGTTCGACATCGTTCCATCCTGCCGAGGCCCAGTGTTCAGGACCGTCAAACACTCACCTGACAAGCGTCATTCGGCACCAACACCTTGTAACACCTGAAACAAAGACATTGCAGCGTCCTGGCCGATCCGGTATCAAGAATCGAAACGGCCCCCATCTTTACCGCCACCTTACCCCCCCATTCCTTGCGCAGCCTTCGCAAATGCGCATGGACGCATGACATTTCCGGGAAAGTCCGAAATACACAACCATCAAGCGCAGGAAGCTGACCGCAGCCTGGGGAGCAGGGTGCCTTGCTTCCAAACACATGGCTTCCCTCATATTTTATGTTGTTATTCAATCAGTTAACAACACAACACCAGAACCGGGCCTGGGTTTCCGGCCCGATTGGCGCAGTTTTGCCTGGCCTGTTTCCTGTAAGCTTTTGGCCTATGCCCTATGTGGTTGTGATTGAGGCATTGCCAGCAGTCTATTTATTCACAATAATCTGCACTGGAATTTTCCACATCCACCAAGGGAGCTATCACACATGAACAGAAAAGAACTCGTTGACGCACTGGCAGCCAAGACCAATTCCACCAAGGCCGATGCTGAGCGTGCAGTCGCCGGACTGATCGAAGTCGTATCGACCACGCTGAAAAAAGGCGACTCCATTACGCTGGTTGGCTTTGGCACGTTCGAAGTGCGCAAGCGCGCTGCGCGCACCGGCCGCAACCCCAAGACCGGCGCAGAGCTGAAAATCAAAGCAGCCAAGGTTCCCGCATTCAAGGCCGGCGCAACGCTGAAGGCCATGGTGAACGGCACCAAGAAGTAATCTGTATCAAGCTTCCCGGCTCAACGGGAATCCCATCCGGGTACTGCCTGCACTGGGCAGTACCCGCGTCCCCCCAGGCAAGTCCCGCACACGATTCCAATTTCCTGCATAACACGCTCAACAAGTGTGTCCGCCATTTTCCCGCGGTGGCAGCCCCTGAATTGACACAAAAACCGTAAGGATTTCAAAGTCGATGAAGCGACTAGAATGGTCGTTTTCAGCAGGAGCCAAACATGTCCGAACCCGTTGTGTATGACCGCAACCCCGCAGAACTCGAACTCGAACCAGGCGAATACTGGTGGTGTTCGTGTGGACGCTCGATGACCCAGCCATTTTGCGATGGCTCCCACGAAGGTACCGGGCTGGAACCCGTTCCGTTTGTCATCAAGGAAAAAACCACCGTGTGGTTGTGCAACTGCAAGCACACCCAAAACAAGCCGTTCTGCGACGGTTCGCACAACGATCTGCCCGACGATATTTTCTGAATCGAACCTCCGCCATGGCTGACCAGCCCGAAAACGTGCTTGCCTTCTGGTTCGGCGCGCCGGGCAACGCGGCCGAGGTCGCCGGACGGCAGCGCACACTGTGGTTCGGCAAGTCGCCGGCAAACGACCAGGCGGTCATCGACCATTTTGCCGCCACGCTGACAGCGGCCACTGCAGGACAGCTCGACCACTGGGCACACACTCCGCGCGGGCGCCTTGCACTGGTAATCGTGCTCGACCAGTTTCCTCACCATATTCATCGCGACCAGCCGCAGGCCTTCACCACCGATCCACAGTCGCTGGCGCTGAGCCTGGCCGCGCTGGCGGCGGGCGAAGACCGGCAGCTGGCGCCGATCGAGCGGGTATTTCTTTACCTGCCGCTGGAGCATGCCGAGTCGCTCGACATGCAGGAACGATCCGTGTCGCTTTACGAACAGCTTGCACACGAGGCGGCTGCCGACGAACGTGCGCTGTTCGACCGCTTCCTGGATTACGCGCACAAGCATCGCGACGTGGTGGCACGCTTCGGCCGCTTTCCGCATCGCAATGCCATTCTGGGGCGCGCTTCCACGCCTGACGAACTCGAATTCCTGAAACAGCCCGGATCGCGCTTCTAGCCGTTATTCAAGCCCTCCGGGTATTTATGCCCTTCGGGTAAAATGACGGCCTCTTGTGCCCCTTGGGTATGCACCCGGCTGTTTCCATGTCCCGTCAGATTCTCGTCACCTCCGCCCTACCCTACGCCAACGGCAGCATCCACCTCGGCCATCTGGTCGAATACATCCAGACCGACATCTGGGTGCGCTTCCAGAAAATGCGCGGCCACGACTGCCGCTACCTGTGCGCCGACGATACCCATGGCACCGCGATCATGCTGCGCGCGGAAAAGGAAGGCATCACGCCGGAGACGCTGATCGGCCGGGTGTGGGACGAGCACACGCGCGACTTCGCCGGCTTCCACATCGGCTTCGACCATTACTACTCGACGCATTCGGACGAGAACCGCGAACTGGCCTCGACCATCTACCTGCGCCTGAAGGAAGCAGGGCTGATCGAAGTCAAGACCATCGCCCAGCTGTACGACCCGGTGAAAAACCTGTTTCTGCCGGACCGCTTCATCAAGGGCGAATGCCCGAAGTGCGGCGCTTTGGATCAGTACGGCGACAACTGCGAAGTGTGCGGCGCCACCTACAGCCCGACCGAACTGAAAAACCCGGTGTCTGCGGTATCGGGCGCCACCCCGGTGCACAAGGATTCAGAGCATTACTTCTTCAAGCTCGGCGCGTGCGAAACCTTCCTGCGCGAGTGGACCAAGTCGGGCGCCTTGCAGGATGAAGCCGCCAACAAGATGCAGGAATGGTTTGCCTCCGGTCTGAACAACTGGGACATCAGCCGCGACGCACCCTACTTCGGCTTCGAGATTCCCGGTGCGCCGGGCAAGTATTTCTACGTCTGGCTGGACGCACCGGTGGGCTACATGGCGAGCTTCGCCAAATACGCCAAAGACACCGGCCTCGACTTCGACGCATGGTGGGGCGCCGAGTCCAAGACTGAGCTGGTGCACTTCATCGGCAAGGACATCCTGTATTTCCATGCCTTGTTCTGGCCGGCGATGCTCAAGTTTTCCGGACACCGCCTGCCGACCGCGGTGTACGCGCACGGTTTTCTGACGGTGAACGGGCAGAAGATGTCGAAGTCGCGCGGCACTTTCATCACCGCCGAAAGCTATCTCGCGCAGAAACTGAATCCCGAGTGGTTGCGTTATTACTACGCGGCCAAGCTCAACGGCTCGATGGAGGACATTGACCTCAACCTCGACGACTTCGTTGCGCGGGTGAATTCGGACCTGGTCGGCAAGTTCATCAACATCGCCAGCCGCACCGCCGGCTTCATCACTAAACGTTTCAATGGCGTGTTGGAAAATGTACTCGATAACGAAGATGTTTTATTGGAAGACAATCACCTCGAGACTCTCACTCATCAACTTATACAAGCCTCTGATGAAATTAGTCGGCTTTATGAAAACCGTGAGTATGGAAAAGCAATTCGGCACATCATGATTTTGGCGGATGAAGTAAATTTTTACGTCGATGAAAAGAAACCTTGGGAAATGGCTAAACGTAATGACCCAAATTTACGCATTGTTTGCAGCATCATTTTAAATTGCTTTCGGTTACTCACTCTCTACCTGAAACCAGTCATGCCTAAGCTAGCGGAAAGCGCAGAAAGTTTCCTTAATATCCCACCGTTAACTTGGGAGGATTCCCGCTCCTTGCTACCGACAAACCATGCCATTAACGAGTACAGTCACCTGATGACCCGTATCGACCCCAAATCCATCGAAGCCATGGTAGACGCCAACAAGCAGAATCTTGAATCCACTCCCCCCCCCGCGCCGGTGCGCCATGCCGAAGCGCAGACGCATGCCGCCCAGCCGGCGGCCGCCACACCCGTGTCTGAAACCATCAGCATCGACGACTTCGCGAAGATCGACCTGCGCATCGCGCGCATCGCCAACGCGGAACACGTCGAGGGTGCCAACAAGCTGCTGCGGCTGACGCTCGACCTCGGCGACCTCGGCACGCGCCAGGTGTTCGCCGGCATCAAGTCGGCCTACGCGCCGGAGGCGCTGGTCGGCCGCTTCACTGTGATGGTCGCCAACCTCGCCCCGCGCAAGATGAAGTTCGGCATGAGCGAAGGCATGGTGCTGGCCGCCTCGGGCGACACGCCCGGACTCTTCATCCTATCTCCCGACAGCGGCGCACAGCCGGGTATGAAGGTAAAGTGAACACGATATGAAAACGCAGCGCCTACGCATTCAGGGCCGGGTGCAAGGCGTGTGGTTTCGCGAGTCCATGCGTGCCGAGGCCGAACGTCTGGGCGTGACGGGCTGGGTTCGCAATGCGCCAGACGGCTCGGTCGAAGCAGTGGTTCAGGGACAGGAGCCGGCTGTCGATGCGCTCATTGCATGGGCACGGATCGGCCCGCCGCAGGCACGGGTGGACCACATCGACCTGGCGGACGCACCGGGCCATTTCAGCGGTTTTCAGAAGCGGATTGATTGAGTCCCGGGATTACGGACAAAAAAATGCCCGACTCGTGAGAGTCGGGCAGAGTATCCACCAAAGGAGGAGGATTGGAGGAGACAACACTAGATCGCCATTGCGGCAACACCAGCGTTATAAGAATTTTCTAATATACCGAAATAGATGTCAACCCCTATCACCGGAACAGCTCATGGTCATTTCGTATCATGCGCCGGATAATTCGCTAATAGACGACATTCACGGCCTCGGGCTTGAGCCAGTCCGCCAGAGACTCGATCAGGCGGTCATCCAGTCGCACCCGCCAATCTTCGCCTAGCCGCACGCAACAGCTTGCCTGGGGGTTACGGTAATCCACCCAGACTGGACACCCCCCCTCTTCCACCTTGTAAGGCGCGAGCAATTCGCTCAGTTTGTGTCCGCTGGATTGCCCGTTGCATGCCAGCCGCAATCCCTGGGCAAACCGGGTGCGCGCACCTGCCAGGTCGTAGATCCGTTCCGCTGTAACCCGCAAGCCGCCCGAATAATCATCACGGTTGACCTTGCCCTCAATAATCAGCAGGGCATCATCTTTCAGCAGATGGCGATTCTGCTCGTAAAGTTCATTGAAAATCACCACCTCGACCTGCGCGGTGGCGTCGTCCAGCAGAAGAATCAGCATCTTGCCGCGCCGCGTCATCTGGGTGCGCAGCGAAACGACAATGCCGGCCAGCATTTGAAGGTCGCGGGCGGGTTCAAGGCTGTCGAGCTGCCTTTTGGCAAAACCAGACACTTCGGCCAAATAAGAGGTGAAAGGATGGCCGCTAAAGTAATAACCGAGCGCCGATTTCTCCTGCAGAAGTTTTTCCTGCTCAGGCCAGCGCGGCACCTCGATCAGTTCTTCGCCGCCACCGTCGAGCAACTCGCCGAATAAGCCTACCTGACCACCGTTCCTCGCCGCGCGGTCAGCGGTTTCCAGCGCCGCGGCGACCGAAGCCATCAAGCTGGCACGGTGATCGTTGAGGCGATCGAATGCGCCCGCCTTGACCAGCGCTTCCAGCACGCGACGATTGAGATAGCGTTTGTCGACCCGCCGCGTCAGGTCGAACAACCCCTTGTAGGGGCCGTTGGCCTCGCGCTCGGCAACGATGGCACCGATCGCCGCCTCGCCGCTGCCCTTGATCGCGCCCAGACCGTAGCGGATTTCGGTCTTGCTGACCGGCTCGAAGCGATAGCCCGACAGATTGATGTCGGGCGGCAGCATGGTCAGCCCGTTGGCGCGGCAGTCCTCGTAGAACACGCGCACCTTGTCGGTGTCGGACATTTCCGAGGACATGGTGGCGGCCATGAACTCGGCCGGGTAGTAGGCCTTGAGCCAGGCGGTGTGATACGCCACCAGCGCATAGGCCGCCGAGTGCGACTTGTTGAAGCCGTATTCAGCGAATTTCTCCATCAGGTCGAACAGCCGCTCGGCGATCTTGATGTCGGCCCCGCGCTTGGCTGCGCCTTCGAGGAAGATCGTACGCTGCACGGCCATTTCCTCGGGCTTCTTCTTGCCCATGGCGCGCCGCAACATGTCGGCGGCACCGAGGCTGTAACCCGCCAGGATCTGTGCCACCAGCATCACCTGCTCCTGGTAGACGATGATGCCGTAGGTCGATTTCAGCACCGGTTCGAGGTCGGGATGGAAATACTCCGGCTTCTGCTTGCCCTGCTTGCG
>DILD01000069.1:26344-34625 GCA_002424845.1 Thiobacillus denitrificans
CGGTTCAGCGCCATCAGCGCGATGATGTCTTCGAAGCAGTCGCCCTTCAGCTTCTTTTCCAGATCCTTGGCCGAGCGCGATTCGGACTGGAAGACGGCCGTGGTATTGCCCTCGGCAAACAGCCGGTACACCGCCGGATCGTCGAGCGGCAGGTCCTCCAGGCGGAAATCCTTGCGGTCTTCGTGGCGCTGTACGAAGCGCACCGCTTCGGCCAGGATCGTCAGCGTGCGCAGGCCGAGAAAGTCGAACTTGACCAGGCCGATCGCCTCGACGTCGTCCTTGTCGAACTGTGACACGGCTGCGTTCGAGCCTTCGGCCTGATACAGCGGACAGAAGTCGGTGAGCCGCCCCGGCGCGATCAGCACCCCGCCCGCATGCATGCCAACGTTGCGGGTAATGCCCTCAAGCTTCTCGGCTAATGGGAGTAACTCGGCGAGTTCCTCCTCGTTCCGTGCCCGTTCGTCGATCTGCGGTTCCTTCTCGCGTGCCTCGGCCAGCGAAATGCCCAGTTCGTTGGGCACCAGCTTGACGAACTTGTCGACGAAGAGATACGGCAGGTCGAGCACGCGGCCGACGTCGCGCAACACCGCCTTGGCCGCCATGGTGCCGAAAGTGGCGATCTGCGACACCGAGTCCGCGCCGTACTGGCGCTTCACATAATCGATCACGCGGTCGCGCCCGTCCTGGCAGAAGTCGATGTCGAAGTCGGGCATCGATACCCGCTCGGGATTGAGGAAACGCTCGAACAGCAGGTCGTAGGCGAGCGGATCGAGGTCGGTGATGCGCAGGCTGTAGGCGACCAGCGAACCGGCGCCGGAGCCGCGCCCCGGCCCCACCGGCACGCCATTGTTTTTGGCCCAGTTGATAAAGTCGGCCACGATCAGGAAATAGCCCGGGAAGCCCATCTGAATGATGGTCTTCAGTTCGAATTCCAGCCGCTCGGTGTATTCCGGCAGCCTGGCGGCACGAACATCCGGATCGGGATAAAGCTGAGCCATGCGCTCATGCAGGCCCTCGAAGGAACGCTGCCGCATGTAGTCGTCGAGACTCATGCCGTCGGGCGTCGGGAAATCGGGCAACCGGCTCTTGCCGAGTTCCAGCGTGAGGTTGCAGCGCTTGGCGATTTCCACGCTGTTCTGCAGGGCTTCGGGCAGGTCGACGAACAGTTCGGCCATCTCGTCCGGCGTCTTGAAATACTGCTCGGCGGTGAACGGACGCGGCCGGCGCGGGTCGCCCAGCATCATGCCCTCGGCGATGCACACGCGTGCCTCGTGCGCCTTGAAATCGTCCGGTGCGATGAACTGGATCGGATGGGTGGCGACCGCTGGCAGGTTCAGCGCCGCGCCGATGTCGAGCAGGCCGTCGATCAGACGCTCGGCATGCGGTTGACCGAAGCGCTGCAGCTCCAGGTAGTAGCGTCCGGGAAACAACGCGGCCCAGGCTTCGGCGGCCGCACGCGCAGCATCGGACTTGTCGTCGAGGATCGCCTGAGCAACGTTGCCAGCGTCGCCACCCGACAACGCCAGCAGGCCGTCGGTGCCTTCGGCCAGCCAGGCGGGGTCGATTTCGGCGCGGCCGCGATGGATGTTGTCCTGATAGGCGCGTGTGAGCAGTTCGCACAGGCGGCGATAGCCTTCGCGGTGCTGCACCAGCAGCAACAGGCGCGAAGGCCGGTTTCTGTCCGTGGCGTTGCTCACCCAGACATCGCAGCCGAATATCGGTTTGATACCGGCGCCGCGTGCAGCACGGTAAAACTTCACCCAGCCGAAGGTATTGGACAGGTCGGACAAGCCCAGCGCCGGCATCGCAACACCCTGCGCACGCTTGATCGCCTCGGCCACCCGAACCAGTCCATCTGAAATGGAATACTCGGTATGCAGGCGAAGATGGATGAAGCGCGGGTCGGTCATGGAGAAGCAGCGGAGAAGCGAGCCACTATTTTAACGCCGCGAGGGGGGGCCAAAAAACAAAAAAGCAGCCTCGGCTGCTTTTTGTTCGAATCGATCGCAGCGCTCAGTTGGCGCGGCGCTTGAATTCGTTGGTACGGGTATCGATTTCGATCATGTCGCCAATTTCGACAAAAGCCGCCACAGGCAACTCATATCCCGTAGGCTTGATGCGAGCAGGCTTCATGACCTTACCCGAGGTATCGCCGCGCACGGCCGGCTCGGTGTATTCGACTTCGCGCACGACGGTGGTCGGCATCTCGACCGAAATCGCCTTGCCATCGTAGAACACCACTTCGACCGGCATGCCGTCGTCGAGGTAGTTCAGTGCGTCGCCGAGATTGTCGCCTTCGACTTCGTACTGGTTGTAGTCGGTGTCCATGAACACGTACAGCGGATCGGCGAAGTAGGAATAGGTGCATTCCTTGCGTTCGAGGTTGACGGTTTCAAACTTGTCGTCGGCACGATAGACGCTTTCCATGCCGGAACCGGTGAGCAGGTTCTTCATTTTCATTTTGACGACGGAGGAATTGCGACCCGATTTCGAAAATTCGGCCTTTTGCACCACCATCGGGTCTTTGCCGATCATCACGACGTTGCCGGCGCGGAGTTCCTGTGCGATTTTCATGGGTGTATGTCCTGCTGCGAGAGCGCTAAGGGTTTTAGAAAACCCGGCATTATAACTTATTCCCTGCAAAATCGACCAGTTTACGGGTTAAGCGGCCTGCCAGCCCAAGCCGGTCGCACCAAACGCCGGCATGCCGTTCGATCACTGCCTGTTGCGTCCGCCAGGCGGCCCAGCAGGCCGCCATGTTCCCCGTGTCAGGCATGCCGTTCCAAAGCCGCCACATTCCGTTTACCGCGCGCGCCGCTTCGACATCCAGTCCCTCCGTGTAATGCATCAGCAAGGCATTCAATTTGTTCCAATGCGCCTTGTCTGCCTGAGGGTAGGCCTGCCATACCAGCGGTCGCGCTGCCCACTGCCCACGCACACAGGAGTCTTCACCACGCA
The DNA here is from genome assembly GCA_002424845.1 of Thiobacillus denitrificans. GTDB lineage: Bacteria > Pseudomonadota > Gammaproteobacteria > Burkholderiales > Thiobacillaceae > Thiobacillus > Thiobacillus denitrificans_F. Next base: position 29,303 of record DILD01000069.1, read on the forward strand.
CGAAATTGAGATCGCACGCCCACAACAGGCAGTCATACGCATCCTGATTCAAGAACGGCACGATATGCAGGCGCAGGGCGCCACGCTGATGAAACTCACCGGCCTGCAGGCTCGCAACCGACAGCCACGCCGCCAGCTGCGGGATGACCCGACCTTCCGGAACCAGACAAGTGACCGGGCGCGCATCGGCCGCCCAGGCGTCGAGCAAAGCGGGCAGCGCCGGATTTTCGTAGGCGAACAGCGACACCCGCAATTCGTCCGCCAGGGGTGCTTCCAGGCCCAGCGCGCGCCAGAATACCGGCTGGCCATCCTGCATGAATGCAGCGCGGCGCGTGGCTAAATCCGCTTCGGCCAGCAAACCGCCCGTATTGGGCGTGTAGCCGGGAAAGAAAAAATACTTGGTCAGCGGAAGGCGTGGGTGCGGTGATGGCAGGCCATGATGCTCGGCTACCCAAGGCTCGGCGCTCAAGTATTCGAGGTTGATCCAGACTGGCGGCGGCGACTGTTCACTCATCGCAGCCAGATAGGTTTCTGGCAAAACACAACCAAAAGCTTCGATCACAACAGGCGCAGGCTCGGTCGCGACAAAAGGGGTGCGCCACGCACTCACCAATACCCCCTCGCAAGACTGCACGTCTGCATCCCTATCGATTGCCGGCCAGATCTGCTGAAATGCACGCAAATCATCGACCCACAGCCGTACGGTCAGGCCATATTCCTTGACCAGCCCACGCGCCAAGCGCCAGGCAATGCCGACATCGCCATAATTGTCGATGACATTACAGAAAATATCCCAGGATGCGCGCATGCCGCGAATCCTACCGCATTGCACCCGCTGTTTCTTGATCCCGCATGCGTTGAAAGGAAACCACAGTCTGGAAAAGCTCCTTGTTTTTGCACGCTTTCCCACTTGTAAAAACGCATGCGCGGTAGTAAAAATACAAGCAGTTTGGTTTCAAGAGCCGTGCAGGTTTGGCATTACCACAGGGCATCACCGGGTAGCGCGCTTGAATTCAGACCGACGGCCAAAAAAATCATGCCGTCTTGTCATCCGCGTCAGCGGTTATGTTTAGTGTCACGCCAAGGAGGAAGTATTAATGGCAACAGGTACTGTCAAGTGGTTCAGCGACGCCAAGGGCTTTGGTTTCATTACCCCTGATGACGGCGGCGAGGATGTGTTCGCACATTTTTCCGCCATCCAGAGCAACGGCTTCAAAACCCTGAAAGAAGGCCAGAAGGTCAGCTTCGAAGTCAGCCAGGGGCCGAAGGGCAAGCAGGCTTCCAACATCCAGCCGCAAGGTTGATTGTTGAATACCCACAAAAAACCCCGCTTCGGCGGGGTTTTTTGTGGGTTAGCCCGGTTGTTTACATCTGCGCGACCATCGCTTCAGCAAAGGCCGAACACTTCACTTCGGTCGCGCCATCCATCAGGCGCGCAAAGTCGTAGGTTACATGCTTGGCGGCAATGGCTTTTTCCATGCTGGCAACGATGAGATCGGCCGCTTCCAGCCAGCCGAGGTGGCGCAGCATCATTTCAGCCGACAGGATCAATGAGCCCGGATTGACGTAGTCCTTGCCAGCGTATTTGGGTGCGGTGCCGTGGGTGGCCTCGAACATCGCCACGGTGTCGGACAAGTTGGCGCCCGGCGCGATGCCGATGCCGCCGACTTCCGCCGCCAGCGCGTCGGAAATGTAGTCGCCGTTCAGGTTCAGCGTGGCGATCACGTCGTATTCGTCGGGGCGCAGCAGGATCTGCTGCAGGAAGGCGTCGGCGATGACGTCCTTGATCACGATGCCGTTCGGCAATTCCATCCACGGGCCTTCGCCGATCAGTTTGGCGCCGAATTCGCGCGCGGCGAGTTCGTAGCCCCACTTCTTGAAGCCGCCCTCGGTGAACTTCATGATGTTGCCTTTGTGCACCAGGGTCACCGATTTGCGGCCGTTGTCGATCGCGTACTGGATGGCCTTGCGGATCAGGCGCTCGGAGCCTTCGATCGACACCGGCTTGATGCCGATGGCCGAGGTCTCGGGGAAGCGGATCTTCGTCACGCCCATTTCCTGCTGCAGGAAAGCGATGACTTTCTGCACCGCCTCGGTGTTGGCTTCCCACTCGACGCCGGCGTAGATGTCCTCGGTGTTCTCGCGGAAGATCACCATGTCGACCTTTTCCGGCGCCTTCACCGGGCTGGGCACGCCGGTGAAGTAGCGCACCGGGCGCAGGCAGACATACAGATCCAGCATCTGGCGCAGCGCGACGTTGAGCGAGCGGATGCCGCCCGAGGTCGGCGTGGTGAGCGGGCCCTTGATCGAGATCACGTAGTCCTTCACCGCCTGCACGGTCTCCTCGGGCAGCCACTGATCGCCACCGTAGACCTTGACCGCCTTCTCGCCGGCAAACACTTCCATCCAGGCGATCTGCTTGTTGCCGCCGTAGGCCTTGGCCACCGCGGCATCCACCACGCGGCGCATCGCCGGGGTGATGTCGACGCCGGTGCCATCGCCCTCGATGAAGGGAATGATGGGGGTGTCGGGCACGTTCAGCGAGTTGTCGGCGTTGACGGTGATTTTCTGGCCCGCTGCGGGAATCTGGATGTGCTGATAAGTCATGAAGGTGGCTCGGGTAACGTTAAAATGAGTGTCTTTTTCGAAGTTCGTCTTTCAGCGTGGCGCGATTGATCCTGTTCAACAAACCCTACGGCGTGCTGAGCCAGTTCACCCCCGAGGGGCGCTGGCAGGGCCTGCGCGACCACCTCAGCGTGCCCGGCGTATACGCGGCCGGGCGGTTGGACGCTGACAGTGAAGGCCTGCTGATTTTAACCGATGACGGCCCGACCCAGAGCCGCATCGCCGATCCCAAACACAAGCTGCCCAAAACCTACTGGGCGCAGGTCGAGGGCGCGCCGACCGAGGCTGACCTCGAACCGCTGCGCCGCGGCGTCGATCTCGGCGACTTCGTCACCCGCCCCGCCAAGGTCCGCCTCATCGACGTACCCGCCGGGCTGTGGCCGCGCAACCCGCCGGTCCGTTTTCGCGCGAACATCCCTACTGCGTGGATCGAACTCACGATTGCCGAAGGCAAAAACCGTCAGGTGCGGCGGATGACGGCGAAGATCGGCTTTCCAACGCTACGTCTGATCCGCGCCGCCGTCGGGGAATGGACCCTGGGCGCCTTGCAGCCCGGAGAATGGGAAGAGATTCATGTCTGAAACCGAAATCTGGCTGCCCCATGTCGTCGTCGCCGCCATCGTCGAGCGCGACGGCAAATTCCTGCTGGTGGAAGAACACACCGCTGAAGGCCTGCGCCTCAACCAGCCAGCCGGACACTGGGAACGCGGCGAAACCCTGATCGAAGCGGTGCGCCGCGAAGCGCTGGAAGAAACCGCGCATCACGTCGAGCCGCTCGCCCTCCTGGGCTGCTACACCACGCACTATCCGGAGCGCGACATCACCTATCTGCGCTTTGCCTATATCTGCAGCGTGACCGGATTCGACGCCGAACGCACGCTCGACAACGGCATCGTGCGCGCCGTATGGCTGACGCCGGACGAGCTCGCCGCACATCCCACCCCACACCGCAGCCCGCTGGTCATGCGCTGCATGCGGGACTATCTGGCCGGGCGGCGCTTTCCGCTCGACTTCGTGAACCACGCATGAGCACCAAGATCGTCGTGGGCATGTCGGGCGGGGTCGACTCCGCGGTCGCCGCCTATCTGCTGAAGCAGCAGGGCTACGACGTGCTCGGCGTCTTCATGAAGAACTGGGACGACGACGACAACACCGATCAGTGCACCGCGCGCCAGGACTTTCTCGACGTGCTGGCGGTAGCCGACGTGCTCGGCATCGAGGTCGAGGCGGTCAACTTTGCCGCCGAGTACAAGGAACGCGTGTTCAGCTACTTCCTCGCCGAATACCAGGCCGGTCGCACGCCCAACCCCGACGTGCTGTGCAACGCCGAAATCAAGTTCAAGGCCTTCCTCGACGATGCCATCGCGCGCGGTGCGGAATACATCGCCACCGGGCATTACGTCGGCAAGGGCGCGGACGCAGCCGGCCGCGCCACGCTGTTGAGAGCATTCGACGCCAACAAAGACCAGAGCTATTTCCTCTATCGCCTGAGCCAGGCGCAGATCCGCCCTGCCCTGTTTCCGCTGGCGCAGCTGCCCAAGCCGGAAGTACGTGAGATCGCACAAAAAATCGGCCTGCCCAACGCCGCCAAGAAAGACAGCACCGGCATCTGCTTTATCGGCGAGCGCAACTTCCGCGAATTTCTCGAACGCTACCTGCCGCGCGACCCCGGCGACATGAAAACGCCCGAAGGCCGCGTGGTCGGGCAACATCAGGGCCTGATGTATTACACCCTGGGGCAGCGCCAGGGACTCGGCATCGGCGGGCAGAAGGGCGGCAGCGACGAGCCGTGGTTCGTCGCCGCCAAGGAGATGGTGAGCAATACGCTCGTCGTGGTGCAGAGCCACGACCACCCGCTGCTCAAGCGCTCGACGCTGGCCGCCGGCCAGCTCAACTGGATCAGCGGCACCGCTCCCGATCCGGACCGCGCGTACACCGCCAAGACCCGCTACCGCCAGACCGACGCCACCTGCCGCATCACGCGGCTGGAATCCGAAACGCTGGAACTCGCCTTCGACGCCCCGCAATGGGCGGTTACGCCCGGCCAGTCCGTGGTTCTATATGACGGAGAAGTCTGCCTTGGCGGCGGCATCATCACCTGAAGCCGTTACAATTCCCGCTTTCCTGCATCACACCCGATCATGTCGCACGACGCTCCCGCACCCGCCGCCAACTTCATCCGCAACATCATCGACGAGCAGAACGCCGCCGGGAAATGGGGCGGCCGCGTGGAAACGCGCTTCCCACCCGAACCGAACGGCTATCTGCATCTGGGTCACGCCAAATCGATCTTCCTCAACTTCGGCCTCGCGCGCGACTACGGCGGCGTGTGCCACCTGCGCTTCGACGACACCAACCCGGAAAAGGAAAGCCAGGAATACGTCGACGCCATCACCGAATCGGTGAAATGGCTGGGCTTCGACTGGGGCAAGCATCTGTACTTCGCGTCGAACTACTTCGACACCATGTACGCCTGCGCCGAATACCTGATTACGGCCGGCCACGCCTACGTCGATTCACTCAGCGCTGAAGACATGCGCACCTATCGCGGCACCTTGACCGAACCGGGCAAGGACAGCCCCTACCGCAACCGCAGCGCGGAGGAAAACCTCGACCTCTTCCGCAAAATGCGCGCAGGCGAATTCCCCGACGGCGCCCACGTGCTGCGCGCGAAGATCGACATGGCCTCGCCCAACAT
>DILD01000045.1 GCA_002424845.1 Thiobacillus denitrificans
ACTCGTCCATGTTGGTCTTGCCGAGCGAGGGCATGCCGGCGGCCTTGAAGCGCTGGATCACGTGCGCGTCATACGGCGCGACGAAGTTGTGCAGCATTTTCGAGCCGCAGGTGGTGAGCCAGCCCTCGGTGCAGAAAATGTCCTTGTGGGCGATCGGGACGCCGGTCAGCGGGCCGGCTTGGCCGGCGGCGATGAGGGCGTCGGCGGCGGCAGCCTCGGCCAGCGTCTTGTCGGCATCGACCGTGATGAAGGCATTGATCGACGGATTCAGTGCCGCGATGCGGCCGAGATAGTGCTGGGCGAGTTCGCGGCTGGAAACCTGTTTGCCGGCAAGTTGCGCGGCCAGCGCGGAAAGGGAGGTGTCGGACATGGCTTATTCGATGACTTTGGGCACGAGGTACAGGCCGTTTTCGACCGCCGGAGCGATGGCCTGGAAAGCCGCATGGCGGTCGGTTTCGGTCACGACGTCGGCCCGCAGGCGTTGATAGACCTCCTGCGCGTGGGCCATCGGCGCAATGTCGGTCGTATCCACAGCCTGCATGGTGGCAATGAGGTCGAAAATGGTGTTGAGCTGGGTCTGCGTGGCCTGCGCCTCGGCATCGCTGGTTTCGATGCGCGCAAGGCGAGCGATGCGCTTGACGTCGTCCTGGGTGAGGGACATGGTGGAACCGCCTGATTACTTACGGGAATGAAGCCCGATAGGGTATCATAGCCCCCTTGTTTTTTCTGCCCTTTCGCCCGCCTGATACGGGTGCTGATGCCATCATGTTCAAGTTCTTGACCAGTTACTTTTCCACCGATCTTGCGATCGATCTGGGCACCGCCAACACGCTGATCTACGTGCGTGACCGTGGCATCGTGCTGGACGAACCCTCGGTGGTATCGATTCGTACCGATGCGGCGGCCGGCGGCAAGCGTACCGTGCAGGCCGTGGGCACCGAAGCCAAGCTGATGCTGGGCCGCACCCCGGGCAATCTGCAGGCGATCCGGCCGATGAAGGATGGCGTGATCGCCGACTTCACCGTCACCGAACAGATGCTCAAGTACTTCATCAAGAAGGTGCATGACACCCGGATGTTTCGTCCCAGTCCGCGCATCATCATCTGCGTGCCGTGCGGCTCGACCCAGGTGGAGCGGCGCGCCATTCGCGAGTCGGCGATCGGTGCGGGCGCGCGCCAGGTGTTCCTGATCGAGGAGCCGATGGCGGCCGCGATCGGCGCCGGCCTGCCGGTGGCCGATGCGACTGGATCGATGGTGGTCGATATTGGCGGCGGCACCACCGAGGTCGGCGTGATCTCGCTGGGCGGCGTGGTTTATGCCAATTCGGTACGCGTCGGCGGCGACCGCATGGATGACGCCATCATCAGCTATATCCGTCGTAACTACGGCATGCTGATCGGCGAGGCGACCGCCGAGCAGATCAAGAAGAAAATGGGTTCGGCCTTCCCCGGCGCCGAGGTGCTGGAAATGGAAGTCAAGGGCCGCAGTCTCGCTGAAGGCGTGCCGCGCAGCTTCAACGTATCCTCCAACGAAATTCTCGAAGCCCTGACTGAACCGCTCAATGCCATTGTCAGCGCGGTCAAGCAGGCACTGGAACAGACGCCGCCCGAACTCGGCGCCGACATCGCCGAAAAGGGCATGGTGCTGACCGGCGGCGGCGCGCTGTTGCGCGATCTCGACCGCCTGCTGATGGAAGAAACCGGTCTGCCGGTGATCGTTGCCGACGACCCGTTGACCTGCGTGGTGCGGGGTTCCGGGCGTGCCCTGGAAGAGTTGCACATGCTGTCGTCGGTGTTCACCAAGGAGTGAACGCCGCCGTATCTGTTTTTGCATAGAGGGGCCCGCTGATGGCAATGCCCGATCAGCTGATGTTCGCCCGCCGGCTGGGGCCGACGGCACGGCTGCTGATCTGGCTGCTGGTCGGTGTGTCCTGCGTGGTGCTTGATTCCCGTTATCACGCGATCGATGGCTTGCGCAGCGGGTTTTCGCTGGTGCTGCATCCCGTACGTCAAATCCTGCGCGCACCGACCGATCTTGCCGCCGAACTGGGCGGTTTCTTTACCCGTCACCGCGCCTTGCAAAAAGAGCGTGATGCCTTGCTGGCCGAACGCGTCCGACTCCTGACCGACGCGAATGCGGCGCAGGATATGCGTCGTGAAAATGCAGAGTTGCGGAGCCTGTTGCAGTTGCCCCCCCGCCCGGGCCAGCAGTTTGTGCGCGCCGCCCTGCTCTACCAGGGCCATGACTGGTTTTCCCAGCGCATCATGCTTGATCGGGGCGTGCTCGGGGGGCTGCGCGCCGGCCTGGCGGTCGTCGATGCGGAAGGCCTGGTGGGGCAGGTGAGCCGGGTGTATCCGGGATCCAGCGAGGTTACGCTGGTGAGCAGTCCAGGGCATCTCACACCGGTGCAGGTCGAGCGCACCGGCCAGCGTGGACTGGTTGCCGGCAGTGGGCGGGGCCAATTGGAATTGCGCTACATGCCAACCCAGACGGATATTCGGAAGGGCGACCGCCTGCTGACATCGGGTATCGATCGGGTGTATCCGGCAGGCATTCCGGTCGCGCGTGTCAGCCGGGTTTTACGCTTGCAATCCGGCCCCTATCTGAAAGTGGAATGCGAACCGCTGGCAGGGCTTGACCGTTCGCGTAGCGTACTGGTGCTGGCTACCCAACCGCAGGTGACGACACCATGAGCGCGCCAACCCCTGATTTCGGCAGTTGGCGGCATATCCTCGGCACGCTGATTCTGGCCGTGCTGCTGGAACAATTGCCGTGGGGTGGCTGGGCATTGGCCTTGCGGCCGGATTTCGTGCTGGTCGGGGTGCTCTTCTGGACCTTGCACCAGCCCGCACGCACGGGATTTGCAACGGCCTTTGCTTTTGGCCTGCTGGCCGACTTTCAGGACGGTGTGGTGTTTGGCCAGCACGCGATTGCCTATGTGTTTGGCGTCTATCTGGTCCTGTACTTGCGTTTACGTTTGCTGCAATTCGATCCGCCCCGGCAGGCTGCGCAAATGTTTCCCATTCTGCTCATGGTGCAATTGACGGTGTTGCTGGTTGGCTGGCTGGCGGTCAATCCGCCAGCCAATCTGGCCATGTTGCTGCCGGTGATCAGCAGCACCGTCCTGTGGTATCTGGCAACCGGTTTTCTGCGGTTGTGGCACGGCAAGGGGTTGCAGGGCAGGGCATGAGGATTCACGCTCCACTGAAGGATCTTGACCATGAACTGGCCCGTTTTCAGGGCCGGTTGAAGGCGGGCGCCGCTTTCGTCGTCCTGCTGGCGACGGCCCTGCTGGGCCGCGTGTTTTATCTGCAGGTCATGCAGCATGAACATTACATCGAGCGTGCCGAGAACAACCGCATCTCACTGGTTCCGACTTCGCCCCACCGCGGGCTGATCCTGGATCGCAACGGCCGTATTCTGGCGGAAAACTATTCGGCCTACACGCTCGAAATCACACGGGCGGAAACGGATGATCTGGATGCCACGCTGGCCGAGATCGGCGCCCTGATCGAGATCATGCCCGGACAGTTGCGGCGCTTTCGGCGGCTGCTTTCCGAATCGCACGAGTTCGAAACCGTCCCGCTGAAAAGCAGGCTGAGCGACGAAGAAGTAGCCATTCTGGCGGCCAATCGCTATCGCCTGCCGGGCGTGGAAGTGAAAGCGCGGCTGTTTCGCAACTACCAGGCCGGGCCGGGCATGGCGCATGTGGTCGGATTTGTCGGGCGGATCAACGACCATGACCTGAAGCGTCTGCGTGCGGAGAATCGTGAGCAGAATTACAAGGGCAGCGTTCACATCGGCAAGACCGGGCTGGAGCAGAGTTACGAGTCCTTGTTGCACGGACGCACGGGCTACGATCAGATGGAAACGGACTCCAGCGGCCGCGCGGTGCGTGTGCTGTCACGCGTGCCGCCGGTGCCGGGCAAGGATTTGCGCCTGCACCTCGATCTCGACCTGCAGGCGGTGGCCGAAACGGCGTTCGGCGATTATCTGGGCGGGCTGGTGGCGATCGATCCCAATACGGGCGGGGTGCTGGCACTGGTGAGCAAGCCGGGGTTCGATCCCAATCTGTTCGTCGACGGGATCGATCCGGAATCCTGGAAGGCGCTTAACGAATCACCCGAGCGGCCGATGGTGAACCGGGTGTTGCGCGGCATCTACCCGCCAGGCTCGACCATCAAGCCGTTCATGGCCTTGGCCGGACTGGAAATGGGCGTGCGCAAGGCATCGGACAGCATTGTCGACCCGGGCTATTTCAGCCTGCCCAACAGCCGCCATCAATTCCGCGACTGGAAACGCGAAGGCCATGGCGTGGTTGACCTGCGCCGCTCCATCTCGCAGTCGTGCGATACCTATTACTACAAGCTGGCGGTCGATCTGGGGGTCGACCGCATGCACGATTACCTGACCCGCTTCGGCCTGGGCGAGCAAACCGGTATCGACCTCAATGGCGAGTCGACCGGTCTGCTGCCTTCGCGCGAATGGAAGCAGCGCCGCTGGAAGCAGCCCTGGTATCCGGGAGAGACGGTGATTGCGGGCATTGGTCAGGGTTACCATTTGACGACGCCGCTTCAGCTGGCACAGGCGACCGCCATGCTCGCCAACGGCGGCAAGCGGATCGAGCCACGTTTGGTTCAGGCCGTGCGCGAACCGCTCGGCCATGACTGGCAGCCTTTGCCTGGCGTGGTGCGTGAGCAGGTGGCGATTACCCCGGCGCATCTCGGATTGGTGCGCGAGGGCATGATGGATGTGATGCGCCCGGGCGGCACCGCAGCCCGATCGGCGGCGGGCGCGCCCTATGCCATTGCCGGCAAAACGGGCACGGCACAGGTGGTCGGTATCAAGCAGGGAGCCCGTTACGATGCCAGCCGGCTGGCACGTGAGCATCGCGACCATGCTTTGTTTATTGCCTATGCGCCGGCCGAAAACCCTACGATTGCACTGGCGGTGATGGTGGAAAACGGGGGGTCCGGCAGTGGCACGGCCGCGCCGATTGCACGCGCGGTATTCGATTATTATCTGACCGGAAAACGTCCCGCCGGGATGGACCTGGAGGCGAGCGATGTCGCGGACTAGCCATTGGATCATTCGCAGGCTGGGCCATCTCGACGGCGTGCTGCTGACACTGGTTCTGGTGTTGCTGGGCATCAGTCTGGCCGCGGTGGCAAGCGCATCGGGACAGAGCCCGGCGCGTATCAGCGGCCATCTGGTTAACATCGGACTGGCGCTGGGGGTGATGGTGGTCATGGCCAATGTGCCGCCGCATCTTTTGTCCAGGGTGGGGCCGTCGCTTTATGTCGCGGGGATGGTTCTGCTGATCGGGGTGGCGCTGTTCGGCGAGATTCGCAATGGTTCGCGGCGCTGGATCAATCTGGGTGTCATGGCCTTCCAGCCTTCGGAACTGTTGAAGCTGGCGCTGCCGTTGATGCTGGCCTGGTATTTTCAGCACAACGAGACAGTCCTGCGCGCAAAACATTACCTGATCGCGGGCGCATTGCTGCTGGTGCCGTTTGTGCTGATCCTGCGTCAGCCCGACCTGGGCACGGCGCTGATGATCGGGGCGTCTGGCTTTTACCTGTTGTTCTTTGCGGGTTTGCCATGGAAGGTGATCTTTGGCGGCGGTATCCTGGGTGCGGCAAGCTTGCCGGTGGTGTGGGGAATGCTGCACGAATATCAGCAGCGGCGCGTGCTGACGCTGCTTGACCCCTCGTCCGATCCGCTTGGCGCCGGCTACCACATCATTCAGTCGACCATCGCGATCGGGTCGGGCGGCTTCTTCGGAAAAGGCTGGATGCAGGGTACGCAGAACCAGCTCGACTTCATTCCCGAGCGAACGACCGACTTCATCTTCGCGGTCATCGGCGAGGAATTCGGTTATCTCGGCACGATCCTGCTGGTGGGGCTGTATCTGGCCATTGTCGTGCGCGGGTTGATGATTGCCGCGCGTGCGCCCACGCTGTTCGGACGGCTGATGGCCGCCACGTTGAGCCTCAACCTGTTTACCTATGTGTTCGTCAACATGGGCATGGTGTCGGGCATCCTGCCGGTGGTGGGCGTTCCGCTGCCGCTGATGAGCTATGGCGGGACGGCGCTCGTCACGCTGCTGCTGGGCATGGGCATCCTGATGAGCGTGGCGACGCATCGCCAGTTGAATAAAACCTGACGCGATAAAATACCGCCATGAACATGATATCGATATGGGGTGTGATTGCGCTTGCGCTTGCGCTTGGTGGCTGCGGCAGCAAGCCATTCAAGCAGGCAGCCGGAACATCGCAAGGCGGCGGCTATTACCTCGACGATGGCCCTGAAGCCAACCCGCCGCCGAATCTGGACGCCATTCCGGATGCGGTGCCGCGGGTCGAGCCGTTGCATCGCTTTGCCAATCGGACCTATGCCGCGCTGGGCAACACGTATACCCCGCAGCTTGATCGTCCGGCCTATCGCGAGGAAGGCATGGCATCGTGGTATGGACGCCGCTTTCATGGCAAGAAAACCGCCTCGGGCGAGCCCTACGACATGTATGCCATGACCGCCGCGCATCCTACCCTGCCGATACCGAGCTATGCACGCGTGACTGCGCTCAACAATGGAAAATCGGTGGTGGTCCGCATCAATGACCGCGGCCCGTTCCACAGCAATCGCATCATCGATCTGTCCTACACGGCAGCCTACAAGCTCGGCTATATCGCTCAGGGCAGCACGCGCGTTCGGGTGGAAAGCCTCGACGCCGCCGTGAGCGATACGCAGAATCTGGCGCAGACGCAGACGCAGACGCAGACGCAGATGGGGGGGGTTTATCTTCAGGTGGGCGCATTTTCGAACGCGGACAATGCGCGTGAATTGCGTGAACGACTGATGCGTGAACTGCAATTCGAGGATGGCCAGGCGCATGTGGTGATGAATGGCGATCTGCACCGTGTCCAGCTTGGGCCCTATTCCTCCGATGATGCGGCGCACATGGATCGTGAACGGATGCGGGAACGTTTGGCCCTTAATGCAATCCTGGTAAGACGCGATTAATTCTTCAAGGTCTGGTATGAAATTCTTGTGGTTGGGGCTGGCGCTCCTGTTTTCTGCTTCGCTCTGGGCGGCCCCTGTCGGCGTATCGGGACGTGCCTGGGTGGTGATCGATCAGGCAAGCGGACATGAAATTGCTTCGCATCAGGCCGATTTGCCGATGGCGCCTGCGTCGCTGACGCAGTTGATGACAGCGTATGTGCTGTTTGGAGATATCCAGAGAAAAAAGTTGAGCCTGAGCCAAACGCTGACGGTGCCGGAGGCGGCCGCACGTGTTGACGGTGCGCGTATCTTCCTCAAAGAGGGCGACCAGGTTAGCGTGGATGTTTTGCTGCAGGCAATGCTGGTGCATTCGGCCGGCGATGCGACGCTGACGCTGGTCAGCGCCGTCGATAGCCGGGAAGAAGCCTTTGTCGAGCGGATGAACCGCGAAGCGAAGCGTCTTGGCATGAATAAGACCCGCTTCAGGAATGCGACGGGGCTGACCGAGTCCGGACATGAATCGAGTGCGCGTGACCTCGCCCTGCTGTCGCGCGCCCTGGTGCGGGATTTCCCCGCGCGACAGGCCTTGTTCATGCAGAAGCAGCTGGATTTCGGGGAGCTCACACACTACAACGGCAATCGTCTGTTGTGGCGCGACGCTACGGTGAACGGAATGAAGGCCGGGCGCACTGCCGAAGCGGGCTTCTGCATGGTGGCTTCGGCCGTGCGCGCTGATCAACGCCGCATTGCCGTGGTGCTGGGCGCGCGCACCGATGCACAGCGTACCCAGGATGCGTTGCGCCTGCTGAATTACGGTTTCGAAAATTTCGACAGCGTGCTGCTTTTTCGCGCACAACAGCCGGTCAAGGTGGTGCCGCTTTACCGGGGCGCACGTGCCACGGTCAGCATGGGGTTTCAGCAGGATTTCCATGTACTGGTGCCGCGGGGGGCTGCCGCTCGTGTCAAAGCGGAAATCGTCACCCAGCAACCTTTGCTGGCACCCGTGCGGAAGGGGCAGGCCATCGGTACGTTACGGCTGACGCTGGATGGCAAGCCATTCGGGAACTATCCACTGGTTGCGTTGCATGATGTTGCCGTGGCGGGGATACTCGGCCGCGGCTGGGACTCGCTCCGGCTTTTCTTCGGCCTATGAACGCCTATCTGAATGGCCGGTTCTTGCCGCTGGCCGACGCGAAGGTGTCGGTGCTCGACCGTGGTTTTGTTTTCGGTGACGGGGTCTACGAACTGGTGCCGGTGTATTCGAAAAAGCCGTTTCGGCTCGACGAGCATTTGCGCCGGCTGCAGGGCAGCCTGGACGGAATCCGCCTGACCAATCCACACGCGCCGGACGCGTGGCGCGAACTGATCCTGCAGCTGGTTGCGCGGCAGGACTTTGCCGACCAGTCGGTCTATATCCAGGTGACGCGAGGGGTTGCACCGCGTGATCATGCATTCCCCGCGGGCGTGTCACCAACGGTCTTCATGTTCACGCAACCGCTGGTGACCGCAACGCCGGAACAGAAAGCCGCGGGCGTGTGCGCCGTTACCGCTGTCGACAACCGCTGGCTGCGCTGCAACATCAAGGCGATCTCGCTTTTGGCCAACGTTCTGATGCGGCAGCAGGCGGTCGATTCCGGCTGCGCCGAGGCGGTGATGCTGCGCGACGGCTTTCTGACCGAAGGCGCGGCCAGCAATATTTTCGTGGTGAAGGAAGGCGTGCTGCTGACACCGCCACCGTCGAGTCTGATGCTGACCGGGGTGACCTATGACGTGGTGCTGGAACTGGCTGCGGCACACGGGATTGCGCACGAGGTGCGGGCGATTGCCGAGGCCGAGGTGCGCAGTGCCGACGAATTGTGGATGACCTCATCCACCAAGGAGATCATGCCCATCGTGAAGCTTGACGATGCCCCGGTTGGGGCGGGCGTCCCCGGCCCGCTGGCCCGACAGATGGATGCCTTGTATCAGGCCTTCAAACACCAGGTGATGCGCGCATGAGCGAAGAAGAAACCCTGCTGGTTTTCCCTACCGATTTTCCCATCAAGATCATGGGCGAGCGGCGCTTGTCCCCGGATGGGGGCGACGAGTTCGCGCAGGCCATGATCGAACTGGTGCAGCGTCATGCCCCCGACTTCAGGGCCGAGACCGTCGAGATGCGGGCGTCGAGTAGCGGCAATTACCTCTCGATCACCTGCGTGGTGCGCGCCACTTCCAAGGCGCAGCTCGATGCGCTGTATCGCGAGATCACGGCGCATCCGTGGGTGAAGATGGCACTGTGAGTCGAGAGCGGAGAGTGGAGAGTCGAGAGCCTAGAGTCGAGAGCGGAGAGCGGAGAGCGGAGATCCGAGAGCCGAGAGTGGAGCGCGGAGTGCGGGCTTTGGTGCGACGGCTGGGTCGGGTCGAGTATGAGGCGACCTGGCGGGCGATGCAGGACTTCACGGCGCGACGCACGGAGGACACGCCGGACGAGTTGTGGCTGCTGGAGCATCTGCCGGTCTATACCCAGGGGCAGGCCGGCAAGCCTGAGCACCTGATCGCGGCCACCGACATTCCCGTGGTGTCGATCGACCGCGGTGGCCAGATCACCTATCACGGGCCGGGTCAGGTGGTGGCCTATGTGCTGGTCGACCTGCGGCGGCGCGGCTATGGCATCCGCGAACTGGTGACGCGTATGGAGCAGGCGGTGATCGATCTGCTGGCG
>DILD01000081.1 GCA_002424845.1 Thiobacillus denitrificans
CGCCGGCCACCTGGTGGATGCCGCGCGCCACCAGTTGCGCCATCTCGCGCACACTGCCGCCGGCGCTGTAATACAGAACAAGAATCTCGGTCATCCGCTTAATCCGGGAGAACGGTGAATTCGACCAGGTCGAAACTCGACGAGTGTTCGGCGCAGCGGCCGAAGCTCAGTGCATAGTGCCGCTCGCCGTGCCAGATTTCGGCATCCAGGCCGATTTGATAGAGCAGGCGCGGCAACAGCAGGCGGTCCGGCTGTTTCAGCGCAGCCAGGCCGGGGATGAACAGCGCGGGTTCGGGCCTGGCCTGACGCCGGCCGCGCAGGGGCTGGACCCAGACCGCCTGCACCTGCGGCGAAATGCGCTCGATGCCGAGTTCGACCTGCTGGGCGTCGCGCATCCTGACCCAGCGGATCACCGCCAGTGACCAGGCCTCGTTTTCGTTGACGCGCAGGGCGAGCGGATCGCCCACCTTCAGGCTGAGCGAGATGCCGGGGGCGCCGAGCAGGGCCAGTCCGGCCGCGCTGTCGTTGCTGATCGTCCATTGCGTGATCTGGGCCGAAGCGGGCGCGGCAAAGGGCTTGAGGTCGCAGAACGGCAGGTTGTCGTCGATGTCGTTGCCCGACAGGCCCGGTGGCGGCGCGGGATCGAACTGGCGGTGAATG
The DNA here is from genome assembly GCA_002424845.1 of Thiobacillus denitrificans. Classification (GTDB taxonomy): domain Bacteria; phylum Pseudomonadota; class Gammaproteobacteria; order Burkholderiales; family Thiobacillaceae; genus Thiobacillus; species Thiobacillus denitrificans_F. Next base: position 661 of record DILD01000081.1, read on the forward strand.
GCGCCGATGCCGGCCAGCAGTTGCAGCGTGCTGTCGGATCCGCCGGTATAGCGCTTGAACGCCCGTTGCGCGACATTGCCCCAGCGTTTCATCAGGCGTTTCATGAGTTCGCTGCTGGGCTCGCTTTCCATCTCCTTGGGCAGGCCGATTTGACGGGGCGTATCGCCCGCGCGCAGGCGCAGGACGGTTTCGTGCAGATGGCGGCAGAGCGTTTCGGTGCTCAGCCAGAGGTCGCCCGCTTGCGGCGTGTCGGTGAGCTGGCCGGCGGCACGGTCATCCTGAACCGGGATCAGAAAGCCGGGGCGGGGGAGATCGGCTGTCACAGGCGTCAGCGGCGCCAGCATGGCGAATTTCCCAAGATAGGCCTGGGTGAGCTCGAGCTCGGCGGGGTTCATGTGAGGCGGACTGGCCAGTTCGGTCAACAGCGCCTGACGGTAGGTCAGGCTGGCCGGAGGCGCATTCTCCACCACCTCGTTGGCGAGGCCGGTGGTCTGCGCAAACTGGAAAATGTGGTGGATTTCCTGCCACAGACCGGCGGGCAGCGGGCTGTAGCTCAGGTAGCAGGCGGTCTTGAAGTCGCGCAGCGCCGCCAGCAGCCAGGCGCAGGCTTCGGCCAGGTGTTTGGGATTGGCGCGGCCGAAGCGGCGGTTGCTCAACCCCAGCAACACCTGTTTGTAGCCGATGCTGTGTTCCAGATGCAGTTCCCGCAGCAGGGTGCCGGTCTGCCGCTGCTGCGTCTGCGGCGGCACGCCGGAGTCGACCAGTCTGGCTTCCAGGCTGGCTGCGGCGCGCGCCACCACCGGACGATACAGCGCCAGCAGCGTGATGCGGTCGTCGGCGTCCAGCGGCTGACGATTCAGCGCATACAGGGCCATGAGCAGTTGCTGGGCCGTGTCGGTCGGGCTGGCGAAGGGCAGATGGTCGAGCCATTCGGCCACGGCCTTGGGCCGGGTTTCGGCCTTGTTCTTCAGGACGGGATCGGTACCGGGAACATTGAGCTTGAGCATGGGATCAGTCGAACACCACGGTTTTGTTCGCATAGACCAGTACGCGATTGTCGAGGTGCCATTTCACAGCCCGGGACAGTACCACCTTTTCCAGGTCGGCACCCTTGTTGATCAGGTCGTCGAGGCTGTCCCGGTGGGAGATGCGGGCCACGTCCTGCTCGATGATGGGGCCGTCGTCCAGGGTCTCGGTCACGTAATGCGCCGTCGCCCCGATCAGCTTCACGCCGCGTTCGAATGCGCGGTGATACGGCTTGGCGCCGTGGAACGCCGGCAGGAACGAGTGGTGGATGTTGATGATGCGGTTGGGAAAGTGGCGGATGAAATCGTCCGACAGCACCTGCATGTAGCGCGCCAGCACGATGAAATCAATTTTCTGGTTGCGCAGGATCGACAGCTGCATGTGCTCGGCTTCCTGCTTGGCATCCTTGTGCACCTTCATGTGCTGGTAGGGCACGCGGTACGTGTCGGCCAGCCAGCGCGTGTCCTCATGGTTGCTGAGGATGATCGGCAGCTCGCAGTGCAGCTCGCCGCTTTGATAGCGATACAGCAGGTCGGCCAGGCAGTGGTCGAATTTCGACACGAATACCGCCATGCGCGGTTTGCGGCTCGATTCGGCGAGCCGCCAGGTCATGCCGAAGCGCTCGGCAATGGGCGCGAAGGCAGTGCCGAACTCGGCCAGGCCAAGGTTGAAATCCGCCAGATCCCATTCCACCCGCATCAGGAACAGCTTCAGCTCGGCATCCTGATGCTGGTCGGCGTGCAGGATGTTGGCGTTGTGCAGCAGCAGAAAGTCGGCGATGGCGGCGACCAACCCCCTCTGGTCGGGGCAGGAAATCAGCAGTACGGCGGTATGACGCATGGTGGGTCCCGGCAATCCGGGATGGATTGTTTTGTCGCAATCATAACCAAAATTCCCCCTCCCGGTCTTATGGGGGTGTGCCCGGAGGGGCATTGGAGGGCATGAATGCGGCGGTGTCGCCCCGTGATTCGACGCGACGCCCAAAGATTCGGCAGCATTTGCGCGCCGCCGGCTATATGCGAGCCTGCTAATAATCTGAATCTTGACGCATTCATGGGGCCAAACGGACGTTTCTCTGCGCCAACCCGCATCCAGACGTGAGCCTGATTAATATTTAGGCATTACGTGCAGGGAAAACTTTGATTTTCCGTGTGATTTTCCTGCCCTCGAAAAATGTAGTACGGAGATGCCAATTCCGGGTTGACATGGCGGGCTGGGCACCTAGAATTTGTACCTGCCTCTCGCCAGAACCACAATATGTTGTGAATAAACCTGTTGGCGAGGGATGGAGAAGCTGTGCATAAGGTGTGAATACCCGGCCGGCCGCTCCGATTTTCGTGACACCCACCAAGGAGCCCTATCGATGCTGAACGTTGCCACCGAATCTGCTGCGTCCCCGCACATTCCCCCGCTTGAAACTGCCGAACCGGCAGCGATCGATACGCGCTACGTCGACTACAAGATCATCCGCCGCAACGGCGCCGTGGTCGGCTTTGCGCCCAACAAGATCGCCATCGCCGTGACCAAGGCCTTCATCGCGGTGCAGGGCGGCCAGGCCGCAGCCTCGGCGCGCATCCGCGAGCTGGTCGAATCGATCACCGGCCAGGTGACGGCCGCCCTGCTGCGCCGCGCCCCCAACGGCGGCACCTTCCACATCGAGGACATCCAGGACCAGGTCGAACTGGCCCTGATGCGCTCGGGCGAGCATGAAGTCGCGCGTTCCTACGTGCTGTACCGCGAGAAACGCACCCAGGAACGCGCCGCGCAAAAGGCCGCCGGCGTGCCCGAAGCCACCCTGCACGTGATCGAGGACGGCGTGAAAAAGCCGCTCGACACCGCGCGTCTCGCCGGCCTCTTGGCCGACGCCTGCACCGGGCTGGGCGACAACGTACGCGCCGAGCCCATCATGCACAGCGTGCTGCGCGACCTCTACGACGGCGTGCCGATGGCCGAAGTCGAAAAGGCGCTGGTGCTGGCCGCGCGTTCGATGATCGAACAGGACCCGGCCTATTCGCTGGTCACCTCGCGCCTGCTGCTCAACTCCATCCGCCACGAAGTGCTGGGCGAAGCCGTCACCCAGGCGCAGATGAGCGAGCGCTACGTCGAGTATTTCCCGCAGTTCATCAAGAAGGGCATCGCCGCCGAGCTGCTGGACGAGAAGCTCGCCCAGTTCGACCTGGCGCGCCTGGCCCAGGTGCTCGACGCCGGCCGCGATTACCAGTTCGGCTACCTCGGTCTGCAGACCCTGTACGACCGCTATTTCCTGCACATTGAAGAATCGCGCATCGAACTGCCGCAGGCCTTCTTCATGCGCGTGGCGATGGGCCTCGCGATCAACGAAGTCGACCGCGAAGCGCGCGCCATCGAGTTCTACCAGGTGCTGTCCTCGTTCGACTTCATGTCGTCGACCCCGACCCTGTTCAACGCCGGCACCCGCCATTCGCAGCTGTCGTCCTGCTACCTGACCACCGTCACCGACGACCTCGACGGCATCTATCAGGCGATCAAGGAAAACGCCATGCTGCAGAAGTACGCCGGCGGCCTGGGCAACGACTGGACCCCGGTGCGCGCCATGGGCGCCCGCATCAAGGGCACCAACGGCAAGTCGCAGGGCGTGGTGCCGTTCCTGAAAGTGGTCAACGACACCGCCGTCGCGG